>NZ_JBHXQZ010000013.1:0-46917 GCF_042717095.1 Streptomyces sp. NPDC058632
GGAGAGCTACGAGGCCGGACTGCACCTGTGTGGGGCAATGCTCTGGCTCCGCAGCATCGCACCACACTCTTGATCCGAACTCCAGACAGGACCTAGGACGACGAGGCCCCGCTGCCGGCCTTCGGGACGCGATGGGGCGCCCCCGGATTCCTGCATCCGGAGCGTTCCTCCCGCGACGGACTGCTCCCCTGCGGCGACTGGTACGCCATCGTCATGATCCTCCACGACTGTGTGGTCCCCGCCACTGCGCTGTTCGGCCTCAACCCCGCGGCCGAGGACACCTTCCTCGACGCCTTCGGCGTGCCCCACCGGATGAGGTCCGTCGTCTCGCCTGAAGGCCGGTGCGGTGGCGGAGGCGAAGACCGTACTCGCCGAGTGGGAAGCCGGGTGATGTGACGCCTCCCTTGCCCACCGAGGCCACCGGGACGCGGGGCCGCCGGGACGCGGGGCCACCGGGAACTCCTGGACGCGGACGTACGCCGCACCGCCGACGGCGTTGCCGGGACCCTGCTCCGGACCGCAGACGAGTGGCGCACCGGCCGCCTGTGGCCCTCGGACTACATGGTCTTCTCGACCAACCCGCTCAGTGTCGCCTACGGCGCCTGCAGCCCGGCCCTCTTCCTGCGTACCGCGACGACCGCCGGCGCACCGCCGCCCGAGGCCGCCTTCTGGATGCGGCGGCAGCCCGCCGGCAACGACACCTACCCACCAGGGCTGTACGTCGGACTCGGCGCCACCTCGACCAGGCCGTGCGCGCGGGCGAGCATCTCCTGAGGACGGCACGCCACGAGGGCAACACCTCGTACTGGCCGTGCGAGCAGGACGGACGGGTCCACTACGGGTACGGGTACGGCTACGGAGCGAGCGGCATCGCCCTCCTCCTGCTCCATTTGCATCTGCGTACCGGCGACGCGCGCTTCCGTACCCGCGCCGTTCGCGCCCTGGAGTTCGACCTGGCCCACACGCGCGAAAGCGGAACCGGACTGCAATGGCGTCGGTTCCGGGACGACACCGTCATGTACCCGTACTGGATCCACGGCAGCGCCGGGATCGGCAGCGTACTCGTCCGCTTCCACCATCCGCTCGGCATCGAGCGCTGCGGCGCACTCGCCGCTCCCGTTCCGGGTGCCAGGGCCGTACCGAGTTTCACCCGGCTGCCCGTACCGGTCCGCTCTGTCCCGTTGGCGAGGTGCGCGCACTTTTCGCGGCTCCGCTGTGAGTATGTCCCGTATTCCTCCCGCGCTGACCGCGCCCCGACAGGAGACAGTCGGCCATGACAGCGAAACGCACGGCGGTGATCGCGGTCCTCGCGAGCGCGGCCTTCCTCGTGGTGAACGCCACCGCCCCGGACCCCCTGAGCGCGCCGGTGCCCGACAGCGCCGCCGCCACTGTGCGCACCGACACCGGCCTCGTCCGGGGCCTGCGGACGGTCACCCACACCCTGTTCCGGGGCATCCCCTACGCGGGGCCACCCAAGGGCGCGTACCGCTGGGCCGCACCGCGCCCGGTACGACCCTGGAAGGGTGTACGGGACGCCACGAAGCCCGGCCCGCTCTGCCCCCAGGTCGCCTCGCCCTACGCGGACGCGTCGAGCCTGGAGGAGGACTGCCTGGTCCTTGACGTCACCGTACGCGCCCCGGCGACCGCGAAACGGCCTGCCCCCGTCCTGGTGTGGATCCACGGTGACGGCAGTGTGGGCGGAGGAAGTCTCTTCGACGCACGGCGCCTCGCCGACCGCGGCCTGGTCGTCGTCACGGTCAACTACCGTCTCGGCGTGTTCGGCGGCTTCGGTTATCCAGGACTCGAGGGGTCAGGGACGTTCGCCCTCAAGGACCAGCAGGCGGCGCTGGACTGGGTCCGGCGCAACGCCGGCGCGTTCGGCGGCGACGCCGGCAACGTCACCGTGGCCGGGTCCTCGTTCGGCGCGGCCGCCATCAGCGGGCACCTCACCTCACCGAAGGCTCGAGGGCTGTTCCACCGGGCCGTTCTGGCCAGCGGCGAGGGGATGATGGACATGCCTGCCGGTGCGATGGGCGAGGGTGTACCGGCCTACCCGTACTACACCTGGCGCACGGAGCGGGAAGTACGCGACGCCGGCGTCGAGATGACCTCCTCCCTCGGCTGCGCCGGCCGCGGCCCGGAGCGCGCTCTGCGGTGCCTGCGCGCGCTGCCGGTGAAGAAGCTGCTGACGGTCCCGCACATCATGAACGCCTTCCAGACGTTCGCCTTCGGCACCGACGTGCTGCCGGAACTGCCGGAGAAGGCGCTGAGGGCAGGCCGCTTCCCCCGCATCCCACTGATGACGGGGGCCACCAGGGACGAGCACCGGCTGTTCGTCGGGATGGCCCACGACGCGATCGGTTCCCCCTTCACCGCCGGCCAGTACGAACGGGCGCTCGCCACGGCCTTCGGCCGTTGGGCGGACAGGGTGAGCGCACAATATCCGGTCAGGGACTTCCCCTCACCCGCCCTGGCCTGGGCCACCGTGGTGACCGACCGGATGTGGGCCAGGGGCACCTACGCGCAGGCCGTCGCTTTCGGACGCCACGCGCCTACGTACGCCTACGAGTTCGCCGACCGGAACGCCCCCATGTACCTCCCTTTCCCCGGGGACTTCGACTTCGGCGCCTACCACGCGGGCGACACCCCGTACGTGTTCGAGGACGCCGACGCCCAGAAGCACTTCACCCCGGCCCAGGTGCGCCTGTCCGACACCATGACCGACCACTGGGCGCACTTCGCCCTCACCGGCACACCGAACCGGCCGGGACTTCCACGGTGGCCCCGGTTCAATCCGGCCCGAGCCGTACCGCACACCCAGTCCCTCGCGCCGGACGGTATCGGACCGGTCGACTACGCCCGGGAACACCGGCTCGACTTCTGGCGCCGGCTCGCCGAACAGGACGGCTTCCCGCCATCACAGCCCGCCGAGGGCAAGGAACCGGTCTCATGACCAGCCCGCTCCCGCCGCAGCGGATCAACGTCACCCACGACTGGGGTGTGCTCAAGGAAACCGTCGTGGGCCGCGTCATCGACTTCACTTCCCCGCGCAGTTCGCCCCCGGGCTCCCGCGATCGCTGCGCTTCCTCCCCGAGCGGACGAGGGAGCACCTGCCCCGGTGGGCGGGGAGGACCTGGTCGCAGGCCGACCCCGAGGGCTACGGACGGTGTGTCGAGCAGGTGGAGTATCTGGCCCGCTTCCCCACGGCCCGCGGAGTGCGGGTCCACCGTCCCCGTGAACTCAGCGACAGCGAACTGAGCGTGACGGCGACGGCGACGGCGACGGCGACGGCGACGGGTTCAGCATGCAGACCTTCGTACGCGATCCCATGATCGTCATCGGCGGCCGGGGCGTCGAAGCGGCGCTGCGGCTGCCGCCCCGCTTCAAGGAACGCTTCGGGCTGCGCCCCGTCTTCGAGGAGGTGGCGGCACGCGGGGCGCGCTGCTCGGTCATGCCGCCTCCGGCCCCCGTACCGGTACCGGACATCCGCACGGCCCGGGGTCCCTTCCTGGAGGGAGGTGACGTGCTGCCCCATGGGCCGCGACATCCTCGTCGGCACGGGCCGGGGCGGGGCGGCGTCCGACACGGCGGGTGCCCAGTGGCTGGGACGCCGTCAACCTCCTGGCGGGCAACAGCCTGGTCCTGGCCCTCGGCGAGATCGTCGTCGCCGAGCGGTTGACTGACCTGGCCGAAGCCCTCACCGTGCACGACGTGACGGTGCACACCCTGCCCTACGACGCAGTGACCCCCTTCGCAGGTGGCTTCCGCTGCTCCCGTCACCCCTTGGTGCGAGAGCTCGGGGCCTGACCGTCGCAGGGCCCCGCCCTCGAGGGCTTCGGGGAACGGGTGCAGCGGGCGGTGGTGAGGACGGGTGCGGGCCGCCCGGGGCCTGCTGCCGCCGGGACCCGTTACCCCGGCCCTGTATACGCCGGATACCGAAGCACAGTGCGAGGTTCTGCACCGCCGCTGCGTTGGGGCCGCTCGGGATTCACCCGGCCGAGCTGTGTTTCTTGGCTTGACTCTGTCGGGGATCTTGGATGGTCGGGCTCAGCTGCCGAGGGTTCGCCAGGCCTTCGGCCGGGGGATCTCGTTCTGGTCCAGGAAGGTCTGGAAGGCGGTCGGCGGTCTCGGTGAAGAGGCTCCCTCGGTCACTGACCGGCCGCTGAGGCGTTCAATGTTCACGGCGATGGCCGTGAGCACGTGGTGCAGGTGGGCTTTCGGCCGTCCTCGGTAACGGCAGCGGTGCATGCCGTGTCCGTGGGCGAACTCGTTGATGGTGCCCTCCGCTCCGGAGCGGACCGCGTAGCGGGCCTTCCACTCGGGTGTCTGTTGCTCGTGGCGGACACGGACTTGCAGGTCACGCAGTTCTCACGGCCAAAGTCCACGGTCCGGGCGCTGTCGGTGGTGGCGGTGCAGCGGCTGCGGACCGGGCAGGGGCGGCACCGGCTCTTGGTAAACCGAGCCACGATCAGCGGGGCCGCAGTGGGCGAGGACGTCGGACAGGGGCCGTGCCACCCCCGGCTGACCTCGCCCTGGGGGCAGGTCGCCTGCTGGCGGTCGAAGTCGATGTGGAAGTTCGTCCCGGTCGAAGCCCTCGTTCTTGCGGTGCCGGCGGGTGGGGTTGCCCGGAAGCGTGCCGGTGACCGTGACCTGGTGCTTGCGGGCGGCCTGTTCCAGGTGGGCCAGGGAGGTGTAGCCGCCGTCGACCAGGTGCTCGGCGGGCAGCAGCCCGCGATGCTTGAGCCGGGTGTGGATGCCAGGCAGGGCCTGGGCGTCGTAGGTGGTGGCCACATCCGTGATCACGTTCGCGCCATCGGGAGTACAGGTCTCGGTGAGGTGCGTGAGGAAGCCCTTCCAACGGGTGATCTGCCCGCGGCGGGCGTAGCGGGCCGAGGTGTCGTAGGGAGACCGCGACCGACGAGGGCGGCAGCCCGCCGTCATCGGCGGTGCGCCGGCGCGGGCGTCCTGCCGCGTCGCGGTAGTAGTTCTGCACGACGATCTGTCGCAGGGCCTGGGCCCGGGGACCGAGCGCGCG
Source organism: Streptomyces sp. NPDC058632 (assembly GCF_042717095.1). NCBI lineage: Bacteria > Bacillati > Actinomycetota > Actinomycetes > Kitasatosporales > Streptomycetaceae > Streptomyces > Streptomyces sp. NPDC058632. The sequence continues at coordinate 5,036 of NZ_JBHXQZ010000013.1, forward strand.
GTCCGCCCCATACTGCCGGAGGTGTTCCGGCAGCCGGAAGGCATCGTCGCCGACGGCGAGGATCCTGGTCTTGGGCCGGGTGGGGTTCTTGCCCAGGCGGGCCGGGCGGCCGTAGCGCCACCCCCAGTCCTCGTCGACCAGGTCAACCAGCAGGTGCCCAGCGGTGCCAGCGAATTCTTCCAGCGCGGCCCGTACCGCCTCGGTGATCAGCTCCAGCCGGGTCAGGTCACGCACCGCGGCCAGGACGTGGGTGGAGTCGGTGCGCTGCGTGGTGCGTTCGGTGACGAGGCCGGCCTCTTTCAGGCGGGCGAGCGCCAGATCGAGGAGACGGTCGGCGCGGTCGTCCTGGGCGAGGCGCTCGCGGAAGTCGGCCGGCACGCTGTGGTGGAAGCCGGGGTCGTCCAGCTCCATGGCCATGGCGTATTTGAAGTCGATGCGGCAGCGCACCGCCTCGGCGGCCTGCCGGTCCGACAGACCGAGCAGGAACTGCAGCACACGGACGGTGGCCAACTGGGCGGGTGCGATGCCGGGGCGTCCGTCGCGCGGGTACCAGCCGGCGAAGTCCTCGTCGCACCACAGCCCGTCGAGGCGGTCTCTCACCCATATCGCCGGCTGGTACCCGCGCGGGTTGCTCGCCGGTGTGATCTTCGCAGTCAGAGACGGGACTTGCTCATCGGAACGAAGACGGAGCGACCCCGGGCGCCTCGGCATGTATCGGTCTTCGGAACAGCCCGAGCATGCCAGTTGATCATGCTGCCGTACCGGGAAAATCCAAGATCCCCGACAGAGTCAAGCTGAGACCGTGCCGTTCCAGACTGGCTCCGGTTCTCGCCCGGTGTGGGCAAGAACCGGAGTGAGCGCCACCTTTCGAGCGGGCAAGGAGGAATCAGTTCCCGGACGGGGGGCTGTAGAGCTGCGCAGGGTCGTTTGAGAGAGTGGCCTTGACGAAGCGGCTGGGGTCGTCGACGAGCACCTCGATGTCCCCCGCCTGCACGCCGTCGAGGCTGGCTCGCGCGACGTCCATCGGGTCGATCTTGGGTGCGTCACGTCCCGCCATCATGTCGGTGTCCGCAGCCCCCAGATGCACGCCCTGGACGAGGATCTTCTGGCCGGCGAGCTCGATGCGCACTCCATTGGTCATATTCCACTCCGCAGCCTTGGCCACGGAGTAGGGCCCTGACCCTTCGGGGGTGGCTACCCACGCCAGTACGGAGAGGACGTTCACGATCGCGCCCCCGCCGTTGGAGACCAGAGCTGGCGCGAAGGCGCGAATGACCCGCAGGGTGCCGAAGAGGTGCGTTTCCAGGTCCTGCCGGATCATGTCCAGGTCGTCGGTCAGGAGGTTGGCACCGGTGGTGATGCCGGCGTTGTTGACCAGCAACGTGACGTCCTGGGCCGCTGCGGCAGCCTCCGAGATCGACTTCTCGTCCAGCAGATCAAGGTACAGCGGCGTAACCCGAGGGTCGGAAATGCCGATCGCCTCCGGGCGACGGGCCGTCGCGTAGACTTTTTCAGCTCCCCGTTCCAGTAGCTGGTCGACGAAGCGCCGACCGATCCCTCGGTTGGCTCCGGTCACAAGCGCGGTGGCACCGGCGATATCCATGATCATTCCTTTCGGCAGGCGGGCATGCGGTCCGCACCCGTCCCGTGTCGCCTACGCTAAAACTTGACGTCGACGTGAAGGGCAAGTCGTGAGGAGTGACAGCACGAGCAGAAAGCTCACGATGCGTATCGGTGAACTGGCCGAACGGACCGGAGTCAGCACGCGCGCCCTGCGCTACTACGAAGAGCAGCGCCTCCTGAGTCCGCAGCGAACCGCCAGCGGCCAGCGCGTCTACCCGGAGTCGGCCGTGAACCGGGTGAAGCTGATTCAGCAGCTCTACACCGCCGGCCTCGCCAGCCGTCTGATCGCCACGCTCCTGCCGGCCGTCGACGCCCGCTCCATGGGCCCCGAACTGCTGGACCGTCTGCTTGATGAGCGCGCACGCATCAGAGCAAAGACCGCTGAGCTGCAGGCCGCGGGGCGCAGACTCGATGTACTGATCGGGCTCGCCACACACCCGAACGTTGAGTACTGCCCGGCCTCGCTCGACCAGGCGACTGTCCCAGAACCCACCACGACCTGACGGGCGCAACGGATCATCACCACTGATCGCTCCTGTCCCGTCGCACCGCAATTTTCTGTTGATCTTGCCCTGAGCTGCAGGTTTGCCGGGATGATTGTGAGCGCCTCCCCTCGCGTTCTCAGCGAAGCCGGCTTCTGCGGAACGTCCGGAGGCCGTGAGCATCGACGACTCAGCCCGAGGGGGAGAAAAATCCTTTAGAAGCTGTCGTCGTTCCGATCTTGAGGGGTGTACGTCGAACGGGAGTCTCGATCGGGTGATCGCCGTCGGCCGCGGGCATGAAGGCAGGGTCTCTCGGTAGCTCGGGGTTGCGAAGCCGACCGAGATCCAGGAGACCCTGTTGTCGCAGTTCTACGTGCTCGCGCCGGTGGAGTTCAACTCGACTGCCCCGTCGCGTGATTGTGTCGCTCACTGGTTCGGGAACGCGGCCGATCGCCCGGAACGTGTTCGGCGGTATTCGTCGGACATGACGGACGCGGAGTGGGCGGCGGTCCGGCCGCTGCTGCCGGTGCCGGCCTGGTTGCGCGGCCGGGGCGGACAGCCGGAGGAGTACTGCCACCGGGCGATGCTGGACCAATGCCACGAATTTAAGGGCCCGTTGGCGATGTCAAGGCATCGAGGAGAGTGATCTTGTAGGTGTTCGGCGCGGTGCGGATGAGTCGCCCGTTGCGGGCTCAATAGCAGAGTTGCGCGGTGATGCTGCTGAAAGGGCGCCCCGAGGTGGGAAGCCCGAGATGCCGCGCGATGTCCCGGGTGTGCATGGCCTGGTTGGAGTTCGCGGCCAAGAGCTGGCAGACCTGGCCCCAGCGGCCGGAGAGGGCTCGGCTCGGGTCCTGCGCGCTGGGCGGAGCTGGTGGGTGCACGGTGATCTCGATGGCGGTGATCGGGGTGCTGTCGCGTGGACGCCCGTCGCGGTTCCAGATGTTGTAGCGGAAGGTTCCGCACTTGGCTATGCGGGCGGACAGTCGCATCCGGCGCCCGGGAAGCAGCGCGAGCAGGACGCGGGCGCCGATATGTCCCACCAGGTCGTAGCGGCTGCTCGGCCCTGGGGCCGCGGTCGTTGCGACCCGGCTGACCACCGTGTCGCGGGCGGCTTCCAGAGCGACGGTGAAGCCGGCCCGGTCGGGATCACAACCGGGCATTGTCTCCACCGCGGTCACCATGACCGAGCGCCGGGCCTGGTAGTAGGGTGAGCAGTCCCACACCTCCTGGTTGAGACCCACCGGGTCCTTCGAACGGAGAACTCGGCCTTTGAGCAGGGTGTGACGGAGCGCCAGGTAGGTGATCTCGATCTCCCAGCGCTCATGGTAGAGACGCACCAGGTGGTCGGCGGGATCGGTGCGGTGGTCGTCGAGCGTGGTCAGCAGGCGGTAGGTGACGCCGAAGTCGCCGCCGTCGGCGACGCAGCAGCTGCTCGTCATCACGGTCCAGCTGTTCAGCCTTGCAGCCGTCACTGGCAAACCCCCGGCGTGCGCCGGTTTTGCCTCGCGAAGTGTCGTCGCGGTGCTGTACCGGGGGTATTCCAGCTCTTCGTGGGTACCTGCGTCCGGCGGGGCGTCGACCACGGCTCGCCAGGAGCATTCGCACCTCAATGCAGTGGGAGAGGGAATGAGGTTTCGTGAGTCGGCCCGGGCCATGGCTTCCCGGTGTTCCGCCGAGGTACTGAGCGGCCGGTACCGTCTGGACGATCTCCTTGGTTCGGGCGGCGCCGCGAACGTCTATCGGGGTTTCGATCTGCGATTGAGACGACCGGTGGCGGTCAAGGTCTTTCGGCCCGATACCGGCATCGACATTGAAGAGAACTTGCACAGCGAAGCAGTGATCCTGGCCCGGTTGCACCACCCCGGACTTGTCACCGCCTACGACGCCGGACAGCACAACGGACGTGTCTTCCTGGTCATGCAACTGATCGAAGGCAACACACTGAGGAACCGTATCGCCAAGGGCCCACTGCCACCCAAAGCGACTGCCGAACTCGGCATCGACCTGGCCCACGCGCTGGCTCACGCACACGAAGCAGGAATCGTCCACCGAGACGTCAAACCGTCCAACATCCTTCTGGACGCTTCCCACCGTCCCTACCTGACCGACTTCGGCATCTCCCGACTGCTGGACGCCACCACCCGCACCGCCACCGGCACGCTCATCGGTACCGCCGCCTACCTCTCCCCCGAGCAGGTCCTCGGCCGGCCCGTCGGCAGGCCCGCCGACGTGTACGCCCTCGGCCTGGTACTCCTCGAATGCCTCACGGGCAGGCTCGAGTATGACGGTGGTCCCCTTGAAGCCGCGATCGCACGACTGCACCGCCAACCCGTCCTGCCCCATTGCCTGCCGGAACAACTGGCCTCCCTGTTGCGGGACATGACAGCCCTGGACGAGCAGAACCGCCCATCAGCCAGCGACTGCGCCCGCGCACTGGCCGCGTTGGCCGGGACAGCACGTCTTGAAGCCGGTCCGTCGTCGCACGCCACAAGCCTCATCGCCGGCCACGGACCATCGCAGACGGCCGACCGCACGCACATGAATCCGCTGCCCGACAAGGATCAGACTGCTCCCCGCGCCACGCCCGCGCGTGGGCGCACCCTCGTGGCCGGCGCGACCGTTGCACTCGCCGCCGTCATGGCAACCGCCTTCGCCGTCAGCGACGACTCCGCCCCACCCGACGATGACCGAAGTGCGACCAGGGCCACGAGTGCCCCCACTGGAAAGTCGGATCCTCCTGGCAGCGCAGGGCAGAAGGAGGCAGCCACGACGTCTGCGGCGGCGCCACCCTCTGACCACAGCGCCTCTGTCGGCACACTCCCCGACGACGTACCCGGGCAAAGCGCCGGTCCCGCTTCCCACGGCCCGAACCACAGATCCGCCATCGACGCAGCCACACACAGCTCTGCAGCCAGGACGGCACAAGCCACACCAAGCGACACGGACACACCCGTGGCGGCAACGCAGGGCGGCGCGGCGACCGAGGCCCCGCACCGACCGCCCGGCCGAGCAAAGAAGACGGAAAAGGCCGAGAATAAGGCGCAGCAGAAGGAAGCCAAGAAGACGGCCGGGGAACGCTGAAGGTGCGAGCGGGATGCCGGCTGACTTCGTCGAACCTCGAGCAGTGAGGTTCCCCCGAGATGCACCTGCATGGCAGGCCCCCTCGCCCCCGCTCCTGAACCACCACCGTGCCGCCAGAAGCGTGCCGTACCAGCGCGATCAGGATGGCTCTGCGTTGCCATTCCGCCAGGAACGCGGCGGCGCCCGTCTGGAACGCACCATGGCCTGGCTCGTCGGCTGCCGTAGCCTCCATCGCCGCCACGAACACAAAGCCGAACACTTCCTCCCCTTCACCAGCATCGCCTGCACCCTCATCTGCTACCGCGGACTCGCCGAATGAGAGGCGGCCGCCGGTAAGTGGTCAGCATCGGGGCACAATTCTCATTCTTCGGGCGACCGCGGCTCGACCTGCTGTTACTGGGGTCAGGAATGGGCACCGACGTACCACAACACCCCGTGAGTGTCCGGGGCCACGACCGACTGGTCGTCGCCCCGGATCTCGGTGCACTCAGCTGTGCTGATTCAGAACTCTGGTCAGTTTCGGGTTGACCGCCCGAGCGGCATCGAGGTCGGACCGAGTCTCTTCCAACCGGGCGGTGATGATCGCGTCGAGACGGCCCGTCGACGTGGTCGGGGAGCGGCCTCGCCCTACCCGATCAGTAGGACAGATCTCCCTGTTCCTGGATCACGCGGCCGGCGATGTACAGGTCGCCGTCGGAGTCGAGAATGGCGATGATCTTCTTCTCGGTCCCGTGGTGGGTGGTGAACACGATCCGGTCCCCCTCCTGGCTGGTGGAGAGGTTCGTGTTCACCGAGAGCTCGATACCGAGCGGCGAGCTGATGACCACGTCCTGTTTTCCGGCGTCCGAGAACTTCGGGCTGGGCCGCAGGCCGATCCGCCCGTGGGTGTCGCCCTCGTCCCAGTCCGATGCCACACCGAGATCCACATCAGGCATGAAGTCCCCTTGATATCCGGCGGCACCGCGCCTTCCGTTTTTCAAACCGCACAGCCTGCGCGACCGAAGTTGGAATGCACGCTCCGCATCTTTTTCGCTTGGTGTTTCCCGACCCACGCAGAGTAAAATCGGCTCCGAGGGGGGCGAGTACGATGAGTAACTTATGCCTGTCGGGTCGGCAGTGTCACCGGCTGAGACGTGGCCATTAATTCTTCGGCCTGATTTGCATCGTGTGCAGAAGTGCTCTGCAAAATCTCATCCGCCCCACCTTCACCAAGGTACCGGTGAGCAGGTATGGATAATCTTCGACTATTCACCGGCATGAGGGCAGGGGCACTGGGCGGGTGCTGCGGATGGCTGAAAAGGCATCCGCAGCGTACTGGCCGGAGATCGCCAGCCGCTCAACGATTTCCACCATGACCCACGAGTGCCGAGTACTCCAAATGAGATGACACCCGAGAGGGCGATTCATGAGCTGATGTTCCTTTCGGTGCGAGGCTGGGGAAGGAGTGCCGTTCAGTGCGTCGCCGGCCTGGCGAAGTTACCTGTGTAATATGCGGTCAGGTTCCCCACTTGTTACGGAGGGGTCCGCATGGACGTCGGACTCGTACGTTCATGGGTGGAGGGTTGGGTCGTTTCACGCGGAGCCGCGCCGCCGGTGGCCGGGCCCTGGGGCTTCACCGTCATCGTGGGAATGACCAGCCGGGTCACCCGACACGTGCTGCCCGATGCCGACGAGTCACCGGTCCGCAAACTGACGGAGACGGTCACCTCCCCGGGCACCTGGCTCAAGCTCTTCCTGCCGTCGCGGACCATCGCCCCGCGGGTAGCCCCTGGCTGGCGCTTCGACGACGACGGCTTCCTGATGTCGCTGCCGCTGCACCCAACCGCCTCCGGAGCCCTCGACGGGTACCAGGTGCGCACCTGGGCGCGGGACGGCGTCACGCGGGTGCTCATCCTGACCGAGGACGGCGCGTCCGCCGCTCGTGGCCAGGTCGCCGTGCCAGGCCGCGGGCACACCGCCGTCATCGACCAGGTCGAGACTTCTCCGGCCCACCGCCGTAAGGGACTTGGCAGTCTGGTCACGCGGATGCTGGGGAACATTGCCGTCGCCGCGGGCTCCTCAACTGCTGTGTTGACCGCGACGACCGAGGGGCGGGCGCTTTATGAGGCCCTGGGCTGGCGCACCCTCTCTCCCCTGACCGGCCTGGTCCGCGACGTTCCGCCGCAGACGCTGGAAACCTGAGAGGGAGGTCGTGAGTTGATGTCCCTTTCTGGGTGAAGGTGGGGCAAGGCCGTTGGTCAGCGTACTTGATGGGCTATTACTTTCTGGCGAGGCTGCCGGTGTCGACTTCGGCGAGAACACCGAGTCCGACCAAACGCTTCAACTCGGCCCGAGTGCCTTCGACATTCTTTGGCAGCAGGTTGTGCCGAAGGCCTGGCAGACGTCGCGGGCCCGGAGTGATCGCGTGGACTCGTTGAAGACGGCGAGGATGCGGGGGCAGCCCGGGTGGTCCGGCAACTCTTGCGGCGCCGAACAATCGTTGGGGATCCGGTCGGCGAGGTCGGTGATGGTCTTCCGGGTGATGGCGAGGTGTTCGAGGTGCGTCTCGGCCTCCTGCAGCCGGTTCTGCAGGTCGGTGATCTGTGTTCGTAGGTCGTCGGCCAGGGCCCGGGCGGCGTTCCCCAGGGTGCCCAGCGCGCCGAGCAGGGGCTGGATGGATGTTCACGTGGTCATCGGCTGAGGGCCGCGCCGGGTGGTGCTCGTAGTCGCAAACCAATCGCCCGTGCAGTATCAGGATCCCGTAGGTCTGCTCGACCCTCCACCGTTTCGGCTGCGGCACGAACCCCTTGTTCTGCGGGTTGCGTTCCACGATCTCGACGTCAAGGCCGAGGTGGGCGCCGTGCGTGACGACCTGGTTCTTGAGCCCTGGTCGACCAGAGCCTTCTCAACGGTTCCGCCGGTGTTCTCGGCGACCTGGTCCAGCAGAGCGATACCTGCGGCGTTCTCGTGCGTGTCCGCCGCGAGGACCACCATCGCGATGACCAGCCCGAGCACGTCCACCGCCAGGCCCCGCTCGCGGCCCGGAGCCCTCTTCGCCATGTCCAGGCCCGTCGTGGAAGCGGGAACTCCGGCAGCCGCGTGGACACTCTGCTGTCCAGGACCACCAGGGTCGGTCCTCTAATCGGCGGGAGCGTTCAGGGACCTGGCATCGCAGGAGTTCGTGGATGGCCTGGTCCGTCCCGTCGTCACGCCAGGCGGCGAAGTAGTAGTGGGTCGCGCTCTTCGGAGGCAGGTCGTGCGGGAGGCAGGCCCACTGGCAGCCGGTCCGACCCCGGTAGAGGATCGCGTTCACGATCTCGTGCATCTCATAGGAGCCCTGGTGACCGCTGACCGAGCGATGCCGGTCCTTCCACGCGTTGATCACCGGCTCGATCAGGGCCCACTGCTCGTCCGGTAAGTCGCTCGGGTGCGGCATGCGTTCACTCACCCCGCCACCCCAGCAGACCACAAGCCGCGGAGCACTAGATTCCACTTACAGCCACACCATCAGGTGATAACAGAATCACTCAAAGACTCATGAACCGCCCTCCTGGGTGAGCCGGACGTCGCCCGGCGCGCCGGCGCGGCTGACGTTCCACGTCAGGGTCATGTACATCGTCCGATGCGAGGTTGGTGTCCGGTGCGGCATGCGCGAGCTGGTTCGTGAGCGTGGCTCATTCCAGGACAGCGAGGTGGTCGGCCGCGCGACCGCGCCACTCGATGAGGAAGAGGGTCGAGTCATCGCTGGTCGCCCCGCGTTCCTGTTTGAGGGTGTGGGAGAGCCGGAGCGCTGTTGTCCGTAGTCCTTCCTGGGTGTGCTCGACGCGGTTGACGCAGGCGATGAGTCGTTCCTCTCCGAACGGTTGCCCGTCCTCGCCGCGCTCCTCGATCAGGCCGTCGGTGTAGCACAGCACTCGATCGCCCCGCTGGAGTGTGTATTCACTGATCTGGGGCGGTGGACCGCCGAAGCCGACGGGCAGGGTGGTGAGGCCTTCCAACTGGCGGGCGACCTCGTGGGTGCGGATCAGCAGGGGTGCGGGGTGGCCCGCGTTGACCCATTGCAGGCGGCCGGTGACGATGTCCAAGTCCATCATCTGTGCGGTGACGAAGTGGTCGGGCCCGAACTGTTCGGCGATGGCCTGGTCCATGAACGCGTACTTCTCGGCAAGGCTGATGCCGGCGCGTCTGGCGTGCCGGTAGGCGCCGACCGCGACGGTCGCCATCGTGGCCGCGTCCAGGCCATGGCCCATCGCATCAATCACGGCCGCATGCAGGATGTCGTCGTTGAGTGCGTAGTCGAAACTGTCGCCGGCGATGTCGTAGGCGGGCTCCAGGATGCCGGCCACCTCGACCTGCGGCACGGACATCGACAGCGGCGGCAGCAAAGTCCACTGCATCTCCGCGGCCACGCTCATCGGCTCGCGGCGCCGGGCCTGGAAGAACCGGTCTGTGTAGGCGTGCTTGGTGACCAGCATGTCGGCGACCAGGCCGGCGAGCCTGCGCAGCAGACGCCGGTCGTCGTCATCGACGGTGTCCAGGGTGACAGCCATCACCCCCACCTCGTCGCTGCCGTCCAGCAACGGCAAGTACATCCGAACGCTGTCGGTCTGCGGGACCTCGACCGGGGCCATCCGCAGGAAAGCCGTGCCCGCCGCGGAGTCACCGATCACTTCGGGCTCACCGACCAGCAGTCCCCTCCCCGGCAGCGGCATCAGGAACTCCTGCGCATAGTCCTGCAGGAGGATCGAGACCCCGCGTCCACCGACCCGGGCCACTTCTTCCGCGATCAACGGAGCTACCAACTGCGGCGGCATCTCGTGCGCCCGGTCCAGCAGCACCCCCAGCAACCGCTCTCCGAATCCTTCCGACCGGTCCACCCTGGCCTTGTCAGGCGCCGGCTCACGCTCGGCCACAGCTGTCCCCTACCGGCCTGACTGGCCCATTACCGATCACCTTCGTGAATCGGCCACGGCCTTCTCGTTCCGCAAGCATGCGCATTGCTCGATCATCACGCTGCGGCCCAGCGCTCACCGCTCGCAACGGCACCCGCTCCCGGCGAATCGCTCGAACGGAGCAGGCGGCGAACTCCAAACCGTTCGGGAGTCGCCTGAAGAGTGTTTCCGGAATGATCCGGCCTACCCGGGGCCGCCCAGCAGCGCAGATCGGCCGCGGCCAAGGTGTTGATGATCCCGTGGGGGCGGGCCGCGCGCAGGTCGTGTGTCAACGTACACGTGAACGCGGCTCTGGCAAGATTCCCGTAGTCCGAGATCACCTCGGGAGCGCCAGGGTCGACTGGTCCGCATGACGGGCAGCCTTTGAGTGTGTTCAATTGAACTACCGGACTCGTCACCGCACTTGGCGGGCGTGCCGGTCTCCTCGGTCGACGGCTCCGGACCAGTGGTAGTTGTCCATGCGCGTACGCGGTCACTTGTTCCGGCACCGTGTACGGGCTGTGGAAGACCGAGCGGGTGGTGTCACAGCCGCTATGTCGGACGACTTGCCGATGCGTCGCTGGGCGGTCGTCCCATGCTGATCGAGCTGAACGTGCGGCGTCTGTCCTGCGAGAACGCCTCTTGCGACAAGGTGACGTTCACGGACAACGCCGCCCCTTTCATCAACGACGCCGTTCTGTTCCGCGACCGCGCCCGGTTCACCGACTCCCGCGACGCGGTCCTCTACCGGGGTGCCGCGCAGCCACGACGGTGACGTCCTTGCGTTGCCACTCACCGGCGAGTGGGTGCAGGCGCCCACTGGGAACAGTGCCGACGGCCTCGTCGCCACCCCCGACGGGCGTGCTCTGACCCGTTGTCGGCAGACGGCGCTCAGTGCGGGCCAGTTGTACAACGTGAGCCTCAAGACCGGGTACGTCACCACGATCGCCCTGACGGGCGCGGAGGAGGTCGTCAACGGTGACGGGCTCGGGTTCCGCATGGGCCACACCCTGTACGTCGTGCAGAACCGCATGAACCTCGTCAGCGTGTGGGACCTCGATGCCAAGGCCGCCACCGCCACCCCGCGCACCACGATCACCGACCCGCGCTTCGACGTACCCGCGAACGCCGCCCGCTACGGCAACCACCGCTGCCTCGTCGACGCCCGCTTCACCAGCCCGCAGACGCCAGAGGCGACGTTCGACGCCGTCGCGGTGTCCATCTGAGGGACGGCCTGGCGCCCACTCCACCCCTGTCCCTCTCCCGCCATGGTCAAAGTTGACCATGGCGGGGTGCGTGGGCGAGAAGACCCTTCCGATCCTTACCTGCCGGATCCTCCATCCCGTCCTCGACTTCTACACCGTTCTCGGCTTCGAGGTGACCTTCCCGATCCGGTTTCAGCGTGTCCACCATTCAAAGGGAGGGCTCGGGAGCTCATGGCGGTTTCACCGTCACACAGGCAGGAGCGGTCGGGGAACGGGTGGTGCAATGGCTCTTGCCTTTGTCTCCGCTGTTGGACACGTTGATCGTCAGATGTGTGGCGTTCTTCGGCAGCGTGAGCGGAATGGTTATTTTCTGGTCCACCTCGCCCATGTCGTCGGGCCTGAGCGATCCTGAATAGAGTTCGGCGTCCGACCGGTCGCCTTCACCTGTGTGCAGCGACCGCGCGAACGCGGCTACGTGGTCGTTGCGATCGACACCGACCGCGTGGACGGTGAACGTCAGCGAGACATAGGGCCGTTGACCCGTCAGGCTCACGCTCGTCACGGTCGGCCTGCCGTTCCCGGCGGCGGCGAGGGTGGCGACGATCAGCGAGGCGACGAGAGCCGCGACCAGCGGGTCCTGCGGGAGTTCGGCAGCACCCTGCGCAGCAGAGCCGTCATACCCGCCGCGTCAAGACCGAGCATCCCCAACACCGAGGCATGTTGACGTGCCGGAAGTAAGGACGCGAGCGCCAGGATCGGGCGCAGCAACTGATGCAACCCCGCATATGCCCCCCTCGCTGCCGCGACAGCGCAGCACACGAACGCGGGAAGTACGCCCTGTCCAGGAGGGCGACGCGCAGGCCCGGGTCGGCGCGCGACGCGCTCAGGGCGGTGGCGGCACCGGCCGGTCCGGCGCCGACCACCGTAAGGTCCCAGCTGACGGCAGCGATCGCCGCGTACGTCGCAGAATCCGGGCATGACCTCCTGGCGGTCGAAGCAGCCGTCAAGCACGCGGCACGCCAACCGGGCCCGCCGCAGACCAGCCGACCGTGTGCTCCGACGCGTACTGTGCGTCGCGATCTCTGCGGAAGCCGGTGCGTATGTGGTCGGCGATCGACCAGCCGACCACCCGGCGGCTGAACTCGGCCCCGCTCGCAGCTGATCACCGCGGTCGCCGTGGCGTCGGCCACCTGGGCTTCATCCTCGATGAAGCCCAGGTCAGCGTCCGGTCGTCGATGGTTTCCGCTGGTCTTCCAGCCCTTTATCGCTCTGAGGGCGCCGGGTGAGCACGAGCGGGCCGGCCTCGGTGATGGCAACCGTGTGCTCGGAATGAGCGGTGCGCGAGCCGTCGGCCGATCGGATCGTCCAGCCGTCCGGATCGTAGACGATCTTGTTGGTGCCAGCGGCGAACCAGGGCTCGATCGCGATCGTCAGGCCGGGACGCAGCTTCCAACCGCGGCCAGGACGACCGTCGTTGGGGATGTGCAGGTCCTCGTGCATCGTGCGGCCGATACCGTGACCGCCGAACTCCAGGTTGACCGGGTAGCCGTACTCGGCGGCAACCGCGCCGATGGCCGCCGAGATGTCCCCGAGCCTGTTGCCCGGCTGGGCGACCTTGATCGCGGCTTCCAGGGCGACCTCGGTGGCCTCGATCAGCCGCAGGTCCTCCTCGGCCGGGGTGCCGACGACGACGGAGTGGGCCGAGTCCGCGGCCCAGCCATCGATGCCCACCGCCATATCCATGGTCAGCAGGTCCCCGTCGCGCAGCTTGTAGCTGTGCGGCAATCCGTGCAGCACGGCATCATTGACCGAGAGGCACACCACGTTGCGGAACGGGCCCTTGCCGAACGAGGGCTCGTAGTCCCAATAGCAGGACTCCGCGCCGCGCTCCTTGATCCGGCGGCGAGCGTGATGCTCCAGGTCCAGCAGGTTGACCCCTACTGCGGCGAGGTCAGCGAGCTCGGCCAGCACCTGGCCGACGAACCGTCCAGTGACGTGCATACGCTCGATGTCTTGGGGAGATTTGTGCTCGATCACTGCGGTCCTCGATTCTCCGGGGCACTGGCAGGTATATTTATACCAGGGGGGTGGTTGCCGCCGGACACCTGCGGCTCTAGCATGTGCGCATGGTTCGCTATCCGCTCGCCCCCGAACAGATCGAGGCGGGCCGACGCCTCGGGGCCGCGTTGCGCTCCGCCCGGGCCGGACGCAGCCCCGTCGAAGTGGCCCTGGCGGCAGAGATCTCGCCGGAGACCCTCCGCAAGATCGAGACCGGCCGGCTGCCGACGCCCGCGTTCGGCACTGTCGTCCGGCTCAGCGAGGTACTTGGCGTACCACTGTCCGAACTCGCCATCGTCTGGCGCACCGATCCCGCCCTGAGCAAGGCCTCCTAGCAACGGCCCTTCGCGGTGCGGCGCCGTCGTCGACGGGCCGCACTCGCCACGGGCGCAAGACGGGCGCACACCTCGCGGAAGCGCGAGACTCACCGGGTCGTCCTCAGTGGTGGCGACGGGACGCTCCGCGTGCACGGCTGCCATCGATGGTGCGCAGGGTCCAACCGTCCGGGCCGTGCCGGCACTCGTCGTGGCCGTCCGTGATGAACATGGGCTTGAGCGCGAGCACCGGCCCGGGACGTAACAGCATGCCCGTGCCGGGTCTTCCCCCGTGGCAGACGAAGGGGGCTGTCAAACGAACGGCCCTGTCTCACATGCGGCGGTAATGGTAAGTAGCTGTCGTGGCTGGCAGTAACACTCCCGGACCAGCACGGGTGACGCGACCGTCGACACCGTGCTCGTCCCGCTCGACGGCGCGTCTGCGACTGCTCTCCTCGGAGCTCGGACCAGGCACATCAGCGGTGACGCTCTGTCACCACCGCGTGTGAGACAGGGCCCGGATCTTCACGTGAATGGCGTCGATGAAGGCAGTATGTCGACAATCCGGTCCTCCGCACCGTCGGGCGAGTCGGCGAGTGTGCGCAAAACCTCGATCCCCCGTCGTCCCGACCGTGCCGCACCAGGAGATGTGCGAGCTGTGCGACCCCGTGGTACCTGCGGACCGGCGAGTCGCCCGGCTGCCGGTACACGGCGATCGCACCCTCCACGTCACCCTGCTCCTCCAGGAGCTCCGCGAGACGCTGCGCGGCGTGCCCGTGGTATTGGTCACTGCGTAGGTCCGCGGCTCCTCGATCCGGCCGTGCCGGGCCAACAAGTCGGCCAGTCGGCCTCGGTTGTTGACCGAGGTGGTGTCTCGGGTGTGCAGCAGGGCAACAGTCTGGCCGATGAGACCCCGGCGTTCGCGGATCTCGGCGAGCAGTCCGACGGCACAGGACGGTTCGATGCTTCGCCGGCGGCACGAGGGGGTGTCGCAGTGGCGTCCGGTCTCTGTGCGCACAGTAAGCAGTACAGCGGCCGGCCAGGAGGTCCACCTCCTCGGCGTGACCGAGCTCGAAGAGTCGGCAGACCAGATGCGGAGGAACACAGCCGGAGAGCGTCCGGGCCCGATAGTCAAGATCGACGGTGTCCACGGGGCCGCACCATAACGCCCGACTCCGACACCGGTCGGTCCTTGAGACAGCCTCCGCCCGGCTTGCCCACCTCTCCTGGGACCGGATCCGACGGTTGGGCCGACGAAGTGGCCGGACGCACTTCTCGGGATGAGCGGTTGCGACGTAGCGCATCGCAGCGCAGATTGGCCAGCACCAGCAGAGCCTCCCGGTCCGCGGTGAGTCGGCGCCGACGCGTCCCGCACTCCAGGCGCCGGGCGGACAGCAGACGGGCCGGGTGGTGCAGCGTCGAGCTGGACAGATCGATCCCCGACGGGTGGACAAACACATGAAGTTCCGGACGGGCAGGTTGATCTTGGCCAACAACCCGCCTGTCAGGAGCTTCACCTCCTCTCCAACGCCACCTCCGCGCCAACCGGTCAGCACTCCAAGCGGGTTGGCAACAGCTCAGTGTCTTGTCGGGGCGTTCGGGGGATCAGTCCGGACGCGCGCCGGACGACGGTCCGGCGGGCGGGACAACCGAACGCCGTGCTTCAGCGCCTCGTGCGGAAGCACGAAGGGAAACCGTCAATCCCGGGGTGAGACCGGCCCTTTCGCGACTCTCATCCGGGGCGCGGCATTACACCGAGGGCTTATTCGCGAACACCCACCGGTTGCCCTCCAGCGCGTCGTTCTGCTCGGGCAGCGGGCCGCGTCCGTGCCGCCGGGCGAATTCAAAGGGGGTGTGGACCGACGCGGACCAGCCCTTGTCCGCCAGATCCCCGGCGGAGTCGGGCCGCGGCTCTCCGTCGAAAAGGTTCAGCAGGTCGATGCCGATCTGTTCTTTTGTCGCGGTGTAGAGCGGGCTGTCGCGATACTCCAGCAAGTCTTTCTCGATCTTGACTTCAAAGGCCAGAGCACTCCCGCCCGTACTCAACCGGTCCACCGTGTCGATGAGATGGATCTCGGCGGCGCGGGGCAGGTAGAACAGCAACCCCTCCGCCAGCCACACTGCCGGTGCAGTCACGTCGAAGCCGGCGTCGGTCAGTGCTCCCACCCAGTCGGCACGCAGATCGATCGGAATCGGTACGCGCGCCGCCTGCGGAGTGGCTGACAAGCCGCTGAGCACATCATGCTTGAACGCCAGCACGCCTTCCCTCTCGATCTCGAAGATTACGCAGCCCGCAGGCCATTCGAGCCGGAACGCCCGGGAATCCAGTCCTGCGCCGAGCAGGACCACCTGGCGTGCGCCAGCCTGCACCGATCGGAGAAGAAAGTCGTCGAGGACTCTCGTGCGCAGACCGAAGTAACGCGCGAAGCGCCCCCACAGGGGGTTCGCGTCCCCGTCCGGAACCTGGTGCATCCGGACAGGCCAGCCTGCGGACGCGGATGCGGCGAGCACGAAGTGCTCCGCGTAGACATCCTGTGCCAGGCTGTCTACGCGGTGGGTCTCGATAGCCCGTGCCGCAGCGACCATGAGGGCAGTCACGCCGACTCCTCCGTCCACACCTCCCGCACCGGGGTTCTCTTGCGCTGTGCCGGCCATGTGTCCTCCTTGGGAAATGCGAGATCATGAGAAGAGAGACGGAAGACGCTGCCGAACAGCCGGATGGACGTCAGATGGCCGTCGGGCAGAGCCGATCGGACAGGCAGCGGCGTGCGTCGAAGAGCTCACGCATCAGCTTCTGCTCTCCGGAATCAGGACGGGTTTGACCACGCGGCCCGCATCGCAGTCGCGTTCGGCCTCGTTGATATCGGTGAGCGGGTACGTACGGATCAGCTGGTCGAAGGGAAAGCATCCGGCCTGCCACAATGCCGTCAGCCTCGGAATCAGAAGTCCGGGAACTGCGTCCCCTTCGCAGATGTGGGAAATTCGCCGGCCTCGGTCCAGTGCCCCCGGTTCAAGTGGCAACGTGGTGTGGAGCCGTGCCACCAGCCCGAGGTGACCGGTTGGGCGCAGGGCCCGGAGCGTGTCGTTGATCAGTTGGGTGGAACCCGTGGTGTCCAGCGCGTACTGCGCACCGCCGTCGGTCAGTCGCCGGATGTGGCCGGGCAGGTCGGGCGACGCGGCGTGCAGCGGGAGCGCGTGGAACCGTTCGGCGAGGGCCAGCCGTTCGGGATGTCGGTCGACGGCCACGGTCACCGCCCCTGCGGCCGTGGCCGCCAGCACCGCGGCCAAGCCCACCGCTCCCGCGCCGAAGACAGCGACGGTGTCGCCGGGACCGACGCCGAAGGAGTTCAGAACCGCCCCGGCGCCGGTGAGGAAGCCGCAGCCGAGCGGCCCGAGCAGTTCGAGGGGCAGTGAGGGATCGACCCGGACGGCGTTGCGGGCCAGGACCATCGCGTACTCGGCGAACGAGGACTGGCCGAACCACCGGGGAGCCAGTTCGCTCCCAGCCGTGTCGATGAACCGCGCCGCGTTCTCCCCGCGCCCTCCGAACAGGTTGAGCGAGGCGAAGGAGTCACAGTAGGCGGGAGCCGCGCCCACGCAGTTACGGCAATGTCCGCAGGAGTCGAAGCTCAGCACGACATGGTCGCCGACGCTCAGCCCCGTGTCCGAGCCTCCCGTCTCCACTACGACCCCGGCGCCCTCGTGGCCGAGCACCGCCGGCAGCGGCGAACGGCCCACCGAACGCCGGACCGCGAGATCGGTCCGACACATCCCGCAGCCCGCGATGCGGACCAGGACCTCGCTATTGGCCGGTCCCGCGTCCAGGGTCACCTCCTCGATGGCGAAAGGGCTCTCGTACGAGCGCAGTACCGCCGCGCCGAACTTCACGGTCGTGCCTCCTCCGGGCGGTGCACGACGAACGGTCTGAGATTTCCGTAGAGCCCCCACGGTCCGCCCGCGACACCGACACCGCTCTCCTTGATACCCGCGAAGGGCTGGGCGAGGGACAGTTCGGCGTGATGGTTGATCCACGCAGTCCCGCACTCCAGCCGGTCGGCCACCGCCTCGGCCCGGTCGAGATCGGCCCCCCATACCGAGCCGCCCAGCCCGAAACCGGTGTTGTTGGCGGCCTCGACGACTTCGTCAAGGCTCACGTACGGCAGCACCGGCAGGACCGGACCGAACTGCTCCTCCGTCACCACCGGGCTGTCGGCCGGCACGTCGGCCAAAATCGTCGGAGCGAAGAAGTAACCCGGCCGGTCCAGTCGGCAGCCACCGGCCGCAACTCGAGCACCGTCTGCCAGAGCCTGGTTCGTGTAGCGCTCTACGCGGGCCAGTTGCCGGGCGTTGTTGACCGGCCCCAGCTGGGAGTCCGGGTCGAGCCCGGGACCGACGACAGTGGCCTTCGCACGCTGTGCGAGCGCCTCGACCACCTCGGAATAGAGCCGGACCGGGGCATAGACACGCTTGACCGCCATGCAGACCTGCCCGCAGTTGCGGAACGCCGCCCAGAACAGCCGGTCCGCGATCCCCTCCACGTCCACGTCCTCCAGCAGAATCGCGGCGTCATTGCCGCCCAGCTCCAGGGTGACCCGAGCGAGCGAGGCCACCGCCCCCTCCGCGACGGCCCGCCCTGTGGGGATCGAACCGGTGAAGGTCACGTGGCGGATCCCCGGATGGGACGCGAGGCGGGCGCCGAGGGGCTCGTGGCCCGTGACAATCGTCAGTACGTCCTCAGGGAGGGCGGCGGAGACGACGGACCCCAGCAGCCGTGTGGCGAGGGGCGTGTACGGGGAGGGCTTGAGCACCATCGTGTTACCTGCGGCGAGTGCCGGCGCGAACTTCGCCGATGCCAGCTGGAGAGGAAAGTTCCACGGGACGATCGCTGCGACGGGCCCGAGTGGTCGCCAGCGGATCTCGCTGCGTACCGGGCGGCCGTCCGCGATCCGCTGAGGTCCATAATCCATCTCGGCGAAGTGGCGCAGACGGGCGGCCGTGCGAGCGACCTCGGCGTACGATTCGGCCAGAGGCTTGCCCTGTTCACGGGTGAGCAGTGGCGCGAGGTCGGCCCCGGCCGCTTCCACGGCATCGGCTGCCGCAAGCAACGCGGTCGTACGGGCGACAGGGTCGTCCCGCCAGCCGCGCCAGGCGGCATGGGCCCGGTCGACGACGGCGTCCAACTCGGCCGGCTGCCGGTCGGGAGCCGCGTCAAAGCCCTCGCCCGTCGCCGGATCGACCACAACGAAGTGCCCTCCGTGGGTTCCGGGCGCGCCGCAGGGAGGCCTTGCCGCCATGCCGACGGTCAGCCCGTGGCGACGACGGCTGCGTGTTCCCGGACATGCCGGTCCATCTCCATCCGAAAGGCGGCCACCAACTGCGACTGAATCCGGCCGGCTTTACGGTCGCCCTCCTCGCAAACCGCCCCGCGCACTCCCACGATGTCCGTGCTCATGCGGGCCAGCTCGCCCAAGTCGCCGACCTTGACGCTGCCTGCGAGGGCGGCGAGCAGACCGGCCTCATGGGCCAGCCGCACGAACTCCGCGCAGACGTCCGGCGGAGTGTGGTCGAACAGCCGTGTCCCGTCCTTGATCGCGGTGTCGAGCATGGCCCCGTCGGAACCGGAACGGCGGGCGATGTCGGGCAGTGCGAGCGGGTTGACGCAACCGATCCGGTGGGCGTCCGCGTACCCCGAAGCGACGACGAACGCGTCCGGTCGATAGTCCTTCACCGCCCGGACGACTCCTCGCATGACATCGACGGCCTGTTCAGGCGTCGTGCATCCGTAGAGGCCGACCTTGATGTACGTGGCTCCGGAGACAGCCGCACCGAGCGCCGCCTGGGCCACTGTGCCGGGCTTGTACGGTACGTCCCCTACCGTGGCGGATACCGGCTTGTCCGCCGGGACCGCGTCGCGGATCGCCTTGATGACCCACGGGAAGTTCGCACCGAGCGAGCCCTCATCGGGCTTCTTGACATCGACGATGTCGAGGTGCTCCGCCGCCTTCGCGCAGTCGAGAGCCTCCTCGACGCTGTCCGGAGAGATGAGAAGCAACAACGTGGGCTCCTTCCACCACACGTCCGCCTGCCGAGGGGCAAGGGTGCGCAGTCGCCAGGATCACTTGCGGTCAACTCATCATCACTGCAGTCCGGGACCTTCGGCAGAGCGCGTGGAGTCCTGACGGGGTGTCGCCATGCCATGTACCCCCCTCAGTGCGCCGTCCGCGCCGGCTCGAAGGTCGTCATGGTGCCGAGGACGGTCGCCGTTACCGAGGTTGGACCCGTGATGTCGCCGGGTCGCTCAGGTGGGTCCGGTGATCAGACCGGTCTCGGCGAGGCGGCCGTCCATGAGGTCGCCGCGGTACTGGATGCGTCGTATGCCCCGTCGGATGCGTTGGATGAGGTGCTCGGGGTGGTGAAGGCGATGTTGGACAGCCAGCCGCGCCGGAGCAGGGACCAGGCGTCTTCGACGGGGTTGAGGTCGGGTGCGTAGGGCCGCAGGTAGTGGATGGCCGGCCAGTCCTGTGAGGCGGCGAACTCCCTGAGACCGGCGGCCTTGTGGAAGTACGGTGAGGGCCTTCGCCACGGTGGGCGGTAGTAGGTGGCGCCCGGGATGCCCGCCTCGATGCACAGCGCGGTGATGGTGAAGGGGCCGTCGGTGCGCTCGGGGTGTTTGGACATGATCTGCTCGAAGGCATGCACGATGGTCTGGTCGATGCCCGACCGTGAGGGAACGTCGGCGGTTTCCGGTGCGTGCCGCAGGCGTAGCTCCGACGGGTCGGTCATGTGCGGGGTCTTCGGTGATGGGGCGCAGTTCGGCAATGTGGGTGGTCGGCGCGGCGGTCTGGAGGCGGGACAGGCCGCCCGGCGTGCAGAGCGGGCGCTGGGCCTGCGCACGCGCGGTGGCCAGTCGGGGCAGATGGACGCTGGAGCGGCGCGCGTTAGGGCAGTTCAGGCACATGGTGAGGAGGGGCAGGGGTCGGCTCGTGCGCTGGGCTCGCTGGGCGCAGATCGCAGTGGAGTGCTGGTAGAACTCGCACAAACGGCGAGCTGGTCGCCCGGGACGCGGGCTGCAAGGTCTCCCACCTGCCGGGCCTTGCCGTGCGGCGGATCGCCGACCTGTATCCGGGCGAGGCGAAACCGACGTCAAGGACGCTGCGGTGATCGCGGACGCCACCCGAACGATGCCGCACACACTGGACTCCCTGCTTTTGCGCATGTCACGCCCTTGAACCGGCGGTCTCCGGCGGTTCTCACTCGGGCGGAAGTGAGGTGACGGTGCGGGTGAGCGAGTCGTAGATGCGTGCGGTGACGAAGCGGCCGCGCACGGGCCTGTCATGCAGGTCGGGCGGCAGAAGCTGGTCGTCCGGCACGTTCCACGCCGGTCGGCGGCTGCGGCCGAGGGTGATGTGAGGCTGCCAGGTCTCCGGCAGGAGCAGGGGGTGGTCCGGCTCGCATCCCGTGGCGAGGAGCACGTCGTGGACGGCGGCGTGTACGGCGAGGAGTTCGGGAGCGCGCCGGACGCACCAGGCGAGCACGTGCGTGCGGCCGGAGAAGCGCACGAGGCCGTCGAGGACGGCGGGACAGTCCAGGCCGCCCAACCGCCCCCGTAGCTCCTCCTCCGCTGCCGCGGTCAGGGAGCCGACCGCCGCCAGTGTCAGATGGGGCCGGTTCGTCGGATGACCGTGGTGCCTCTGGCTGGGCTCTCCTCGCGCGGCCAGATGCTCCCAGACGTGCCGGACCCTGCGTTCCGTCTCCTGGTCGAGGAGCAACTCGACCGTGTTCATCACTTCGCTCCGAGGGACCGCGCCGGGCGGAGCCGGGAGAGGCCCCCACCGCACACGCGGCGGGGGCGCGGGAGGCCCGTAGGACCCCGGGGCGTGCTCAGCGCGTGGAACACCAGTCGGAGGCCGACGGCATGTGCGACGACATCGAACGGGCCCGCTGCCACATGCCCTGCGTCTGCCCGGCATAACGCTGCTGTTCACCGTGCAGGGCGCTGAGTACCACGAGGCAGCCGGTCAGCGCCGGTACCGCCCACTGCGCGTAGACGAGGCGGCGCTGGGCCTTGTCGGTGTCGATGGGGTGCCTGGCCGCCTTCTCGACGTCCTCGGGGTCGTCCGAGGAGGCCAGCTCGACCTGCTTGCCGAGGACGCGGGAGTAGGCGGTGACGGCCAGGGCCGCGCCGGTGACGACGGTCTTGGTGAGCGTGGCGGCGGCCGCGCCCTGCTGGGTGGCGACGCGGGGAGCGTCCGCGGCCAGCATGCCGCCGCTGCCGAACAGGTGGATACCGATGGCCACGGCGTTGACCGGCGTCCACTTCGCCCAGCCGGACGAAGCGATCCGAGCGGTGGCCGTCCGTGATCCGCCCTCGGACTCGGCCGCGCCGTTGAGGCCGACGGCACCCATCAGCGACCCACCGAACCACGCTGCCAGCCCAACGTCGTGCAGGCTGCGCATAAGGGTGTTGCGTTCGGACATCGAGGACTCCTTAGCGGGGGGGGTGAACTGGTGGAGCAACCGAACAGCTGTCGTGTTCACCCTCACCCGCGGAAAGAGCCGGGCGCCATCAGGCTTGGTACGAACGGGTCACTCCCCCAGCGAAGGCCACGGGTGGAGAGCGGCACCGCCACTGCGCTCCTCCTCGGTGCCCCGCCGACCCGGCTGTCGCCCGTCACCTGAAAGGATCTTCGCCCGCGGGTGCGTACCGCCGGGCCCGGCGCGTGGCCTTGCCGCTCGGCGGTGAGCGTCCAGCCTGCACCCGGCAGGATGCGCACTGCTTACCGGGTCGCGGATGACGTGTTCCGCGGTCAGCTTGTGGTGGGATGCCAGGCGGCTTCGGCGGCCTGGGCAGTGGGGTGGGCGGGGAAGACCTGTTCCAGGCCGACGATGCGGAAGGTCCGGCTGACACGGTCGGGGACCGCGGCCGGCGCGATGGTCGAGCCGGCTGCCAGGGCGTGGTTGCGGGCGGCGATCAGCACAGCGATACCGCTGGAGTCGCAGAACGTGAGGCCGCCGAGGTCGAAGGTGAGCTGCCGGCCTGGACGCAGGTCGAGCCCGGGCAGCGTGGCGCGGACCTCGGGTGCTGTGTGATGGTCCAGGTCCCCGGTCGGTTCGACGACCGCTCCGGCTGTGGTGGTGCGCATGTCGAGGGTCAGGTGCTTGGTCGCTGCTGCTCTTCACTGAGGGGTCGGGGCACGTGGAGGGCCAGGACGGCGGTGTCGTCGTCCACGCCGGTGCCGAAGGTGTCGAGCAGGTCACGGACCGCGCCGACGGCATCCGACGCGGTGGTGGGGGCGAGAGCGCGGCCGAAGTCGAGGAGGGCGTCGTCACCGTACCGGTCCTCGTCGCCGCCGACGATGCGCGCTTCGGTGAGACCGTCGGTGTGCAGGAGCAGGGTGTCGCCCGGGGCGAGGTGGACGGTGGTGGTGGCGATGTCGGCATCGGGCAGAACACCGATGAGCTGCCCGCCGGGAGTGGGCAAGAAGTCGGCGGTGCCGTCCGCGCGCATCAGCAGGGCCGGGGGGTGCCCGCCGCTGGCCAGCGTGACGCGGAAGCCTCCCCGGTCGGTCTCGGGGGTGAGCAGGCCGAAGACGACGGTGCAGAAGCGGGGGTCGTGGCCGTTGTGCTCGTGGTTCAGGACGGTGTTGAGGTTGGCGAGGACAGCGGCCGGGTCGGGGTTGTAGACGGCGGCGGCGCGCAGGGTGTAGCGGGCCAGGGAGGTGATGGCCGCGGCAGTGGCGCCTTTACCGCATACATCGCCCAGAAACAGTCCCCAGGTGCCGGCGGCCAGGGGGAAGAGGTCGTAGAAGTCGCCGCCGACCTCGTCGACGGAGGCGATGTGGTAGTGCGCGGCCACGTCCAGACCCGGCACGCTGGCCAGCGTCGGCGGCAGCAGCGTCTTCTGCAGGGTGGCAGCCAGGAGCTTCAGGCGGTCGCGCTCCTGGTCGGCTTCCTTGCGGGCACGCAGCAGCTCCTCTTCGTAAGCCCGGCGGTCGCGGGCATCGACAACGGTGGTGCGGATCAGCAGGGGCTGCCCGTCGCTGCCCTTTCTGACCGTAGAGGTGACCATGACCGGCAGGCGGGAGCCGTCGGCGGCCCTGAGTTCCAGAGCGATGCCGCTGACCTCGCCCTGCATCCTCAGCAGCGGGGCGAAGTGGGTCTCGTGGTAGAGCCGGCCGCCGACGGTCAGCAGGTCGGAGAAATACTTGCGGCCCACCAGGTCACCGCGCTCGTAACCGAGCCAGGCCAGCAGGGTGGTGTTGATCTTCGCGATCCCGCCGTCCAGCAGGGTGGACAGGTAGCCGCAGGGCGCGTGCTCGTACAGGTCCTCGGCACTGTCCTCCAGCAGCGCGGAGAACTGCGCCGACTCATCCGCCGGCCCACGCTCTCCTTTCGGACCGCCCTCTTCACCGTCGTTGATCTTGCACATCACCCGGTGGCTCCCGCAAACGAGGCGATCGCTGCGGCGGTCTCCTCCGGGGCGGCGAGCTGGGGGCAGTGCCCCGTCGCGTTCAGTGTGACCAGCCGGCTTCCCGGTATCTGCGCATGCACGAACGCGCCCACCTCCGGCGGGGCGATCGCATCACGCGAGCACTGAGCGACCAACGTCGGTACCTTCACCACCGCGAGATCGGACCGGTTGTCGGACAGAAACGTCACTCTGGCAAATACCCGGGCGATGTCCGGGTCGGTGCGGCAGAAGCTGTTGGTCAGCTCCTCACCCAGCTCCGGACGGTCCGGGTTGCCCATCATCACCGGTGCCATGGCGCCCGACCAGCCCAGGTAGTTCGCGTCCAGCGATTCCAGCAGCTCATCGATGTCCTCGGCGCTGAACCCGCCCCGGTAACCGGCCTCCGGATCGTCGATGAAACACGGCGAGGGGGCGAGCAGCACCAGCCCGGCGAACGCCTCGGGCTCCCGCGCGGCGGCCAGCACCCCCATCATCGCGCTCACCGAATGCCCCACGAACGTGACGGGGCCGAGCCCCAGCTCCCGGCACAGCTCCAGCACATCGTCGGCATAGCCCTCCAGCGACGAATAGCGCTCCCGGCTCCAAGCCGACAGCTCCGAATTCCCCGCACCCACGTGATCGAAGAGGACCACGGTGAAGTCCCGCTCCAGTAGCGGCACCACCAGACGCCACATGTTCTGGTCGCAGCCGAACCCGTGCGCCAGCACCACCACCGGCCCGCCGACCCGTCCGGTCACCGTCACGTGGTTCCTGCTGCGCACATCCATGCACTCCATCCTCGCAGACAGCATCCATGCGATCGCGTCTCTCACACCCGCAGTACGCCCGGTCCCTTCGTACGGTGCGGCGGCAGCGGGATCGCTCGGCAGCGCGGCGCACACCTGGTCAAGGCCCGCATCGCCTCCCGGGCCGTCGTCGTCGCCACCGGCGTCACCCAGGACGGTGCCCGCCGGCAATGACGAGCCCGGGGTACTGCGGATGTTCTACGACCGGGCCGCGGACCCAGGGCGATCCCGACGGCGGGTCGAGCAGCTCGCGCAGCATGGGCGAGGTGCTCGACGCCCGCCGGCGGCACTCCGCTGCCCCGGCCACCGGCGGTGCCTGTCGGTTCCCTCTCGGCCTGCAGGTCAGAGAAGGTCGCGGGCGATGGTCTCGTTCCACGTGCGGGAGAACACACGGCGCCCGCCCTCGTATCCGTCGAGGGTGGCGTCCACGAAGAACTGTGTCTCGTCGCACGTGAGCCGGGTGTGCGTCTCCACCCGCACATCCCAGTCGTCGCGCCGGAAGCGCATGGTCCAGGTGGCCTCACCGGTGGCGGACGTGAAGTCCTCGGCGACGGAGGCGCAGCGTTCGCCGGCCCGGCGGCCGACCTCCAGGCCGATGTCCTCGAAGCGGACCAGGCCCCGGTCCTTGACGATCTCCAGCTCGGCGTTGTATCCGACAAGGTCACGCGTGAGCAGCCGGCGCTCCTCCGGGCCCGTCAGCTGAGTGGCGTCCAGCGGCGGGGTGCCCTCCGGCTCGCCGAACGCGTTGTGTGGCAGCCCGTCGGGCGTGGTCACGGAACGGACGGGCAGTGTGAGCGTGCTGGCCCCCTCGTACACGCTCAGCAGCACCGGTCGGGGCGGTGGCCAGGCCAGGGGCCAGTACGACGTGGAGAGCGACAGCCGGATGCGGTGTCCGCACGGAAAGGACTGCGCCACGGCGTTGAGGTCGACAGTGGCCCGGTAGCGGCGGGCGGGCTCCAGCGCCTCGGGGTCGGCCCTGCCGTCGAGCCGGGTGAGGTTCAGGACACCGTACGAGACACGGGTGGCGCTGCCGTCCGGCGCCACGTCGGACAGCCTCGCGGCGACCATCGCGACCGGTTCGCTGACGGACACGTCCAGTTCGACGGTGACAGGGCCCAGGATCTCCACCGGTTCGGTGAGCGGTTCGGTGTCGAACACCAGCGAGCCGCCGTCCTTCTCACGCTGGTCGTACGGGAGGTCCGGAGGCGCGTTGTACGAGGCCCACTTGCCCGCGAACCGGCCGACGGACAGCGGGGACTGCACCGCCATCGGCTCCCTCTCCCCGTCGCCGCCCGCAGGCTTCGCCGCAGTGTCGCCCGGTGCGCCGATGCGGTGCCGGGTGAGCGGGTACGTCACGCGCTCGACGTTCGGCGACGGCCGGCTCGGCTCGCCGACCCGACGGCCCGGCCGTTCCTCGTACGATGCCGAGGGCGGCACACTCTCCTGCATCCAGGTCCGGAGCATCGGGCCGTCCATGACGCCGTTGTCGGCTCCCTTGAGCCAGTGGTCCCACCAGCGCACGACCTCCTGGAGGTAGCCGATGGCCGGGCCTGGCTCGCCCAGGTGCGGGAACTTGTGCGACCAGGGCCCGATCAGCTCCTTGCGCGGTACATCGAGATGGCCGAGCAGCCGCATCACCGCGTTCGAGTACCCGTCGGCCCACCCACTGGACGCGAGCACCGGGCAGCGCACGGCTTCGTAGTCCTCGCAGACCGAGGCGTGCCGCCAGTACTCGTCTCGGCGCTGGTGACGCAGCCACTCCACCACCCATGGCCGGGTGTTCTCCAGCCGTTCGTGCCACATCTCGCGCCAGCGCTCCCCGACCACGGCCGGATCGGGCGGACAGGTGGCGTAGGCGAACATGGTGCCCGCCTCGGCCAGATTGTCGGACAGCATGACGCCGCCCATGTAGTCATGTCGTCGGCGTAGCGGTCGTCGGTGAAGGAGGCGATGACGATCGCCCGCAGGCTCGGCGGCTGCCGGGCCGCGACCTGGAGCGCCGCGAACGCGCCCCAGGACAGGCCCATCATGCCGGTGGCGCCGTCGCACCAGGGCTGGTCGGCGATCCGGGCGAGGACGTCCTCCGCTTGACTCGCGCTGTTTGCGGACTCGCGTCGTCGTCTAACCCGGGAGACGCCTGGCAATCAAAATGGTCGCCGGCAGTCGGCACGCGTCCCCCAGGCAGGCTCGTCTTCACACTCTCGTCCGGCGGACTGCGCCTGGCGCGGCACACGCGTGGTGCTGTCGTCAGCCGCCCCCGTACGGCCGGGCCGCCCACGCCACCGATCCGCCGTCTTCCGGAGCGCACGCGCCACTGACGTCAGTCGCTCCACGGTGGTCTCGTCAGGGTCCTGACCGAAGGGGCCGGGTCCGGTGAAGCGGCCCACGACGGAGGCGTAGGAGCCGGCCCCCACCCCCTCCCCCGGCGCGGGTGCCAGCCGGAAAAGCCATTGCGGCCCGCGCCTCTTTTCCGGACCCTTGGCTGTCATGCACTACTCCCTGCGGCCTGCCGCGCTCACGGACGCGCCCGCCATCACCGAACTGCTCAACAAGGTCGACGAGATCGAGATCGGCCGGCCCGAGACCGACCTGCACACTGTGCAGGCCGACCTGAAGCACCCCGGGACCGATCTGGAGCGCGACTCGTGGCTCGTGTGGGACGGGGACGTGCTGGTGGCCTACGGGTTGCTGTGGGACGAGTCCGGCGGCGACCGCATCGACATCGACCACTACGTGCTGCCCGGCCATCAGCGGCCCGGTGCGCACCTGCTGGAGGTGATGGAGGCCAGGGCGCTGGAGAAGGCACGGGAGAACGGCGCCGAGCGAGCCGTGGTCCACCTCCACCTCAACGTGACGCCCACCCTCGACACACAGCTGCTTCTCACGCGGGGCTGGCAGGTCGTACGGCGATATCACGTGAAGCACCGTCCGCTGGACCCCGCACAGGACGTGGTGCCCGAGGTACCCGCCGGCATGCGGATACGCAACTGCGGCGCCGAGGAGGACCGGGCTCGCGTCCACGCACTCCACCAGGCGTCCTTCGCCGACCACTTCGACTTCCAGCCGCGCGCGTACGACCAGTGGCTGCACGACGTCGATGCCGACGCGCTGGACTGGTCCCTGGTGTGGATCGTCTCCACCGACGAGCTGGGGGACGCCGGGTTCCTGCTGGCGCGCAACGACAGGGAGGCCATGGGGTGGATCCCCAGCCTCGGTGTCCTGGCCGGGGCCCGCGGCCTGGGCCTGGGTGGTTTCCTGCTCCGGTACGCCTTCGCGGCCTTCGCGGCACGGGGCCGGGACACCGTCGGGCTCGGGGTGGACACCGCGAACGCCACCGGGGCTTCCCGGCTGTACGACCGCCACGGGATGACGACCCATTTCGCCGTCGACACCTGGGAAACCGTCCTGAGCTGAGACGGCCGTCGGCCCCGCATCCTGCCGGGTCGGCAGTCCGTATGGTCAGAGCTCCCAGGGGTTCTCGCCCGTAGCGAGCCGGCCGTGGGTTCGGCGTCGCGGCGTCCCCGCCGTACTCCGGTTTCCGGCGCCGCAGTGCCTCCACGGTGAAGCCCGCGGCGGTGGCCATCGCGCGCGGAACGCCGGATTGTTGACGCGGCGGTCCGGATGCAGCCGGAACAGCTCCGCGTCGTCGGTTGTCCAGCAGGCCAGGGCAATCGCGTCGGCGCCGATCGCGACCGGTAGAGGTGGCCCGCAACGGCGCCAAGGACATCGCTGGCGGGTGGCGGCCACCTGTTCCGTACCCTGGCGGTATGCGCATGCGTCCCACTCTGAGCT
The DNA here is from genome assembly GCF_042717095.1 of Streptomyces sp. NPDC058632. Taxonomy (NCBI): domain Bacteria; kingdom Bacillati; phylum Actinomycetota; class Actinomycetes; order Kitasatosporales; family Streptomycetaceae; genus Streptomyces; species Streptomyces sp. NPDC058632. Next base: position 33,757 of record NZ_JBHXQZ010000013.1, read on the forward strand.
GGCTCCCTGCCGAGGACCTGTTGCCGGGCACCACGGATCTGGAGCCGGTCGCCGATGCGCTGAGCACCGGCGGTGTGCTGGTACTCAGCGGAGCGGGCATCTCCACGGAGTCCGGCATCCCCGACTACCGGAGCGAGGGCGGGAGCCTGAGCAGGCACACTCCGATGACCTACCAGGACTTCACCGCCGGCGCCCAGGCCCGGCGCCGGTACTGGGCGCGCAGCCACCTCGGCTGGCGCACCTTCGGCCGCGCCCGCCCCAACGCCGGGCACCTGGCCGTGGCCGCGTTCGCGCGGCACGGCCTGCTCACGGGTGTGATCACCCAGAACGTCGACGGCCTGCACCAGGGCGCCGGCAGCGAGGGCATCGTGGAACTCCACGGAAGCCTGGCCCGGGTCGTCTGCCTTTCCTGCGGCGCCCTGAGCCTGCGCAGCGAACTCGCCCGACGGCTGGAGGAGGCCAATGCGGGCTTCGAGCCGACGGCTGCCGGAATCAACCCGGACGGTGACGCCGACCTCACCGACGAACAGGTCAAGGGCTTCCGCGTGCTGCCCTGCACGGTCTGCGACGGCATCCTCAAGCCGGACGTGGTGTTCTTCGGCGAAGCCGTTCCGCCACGGCGGGTCGAGCACTGCCGCACGCTGGTCCGTGAGGCGGCCTCGCTGCTGGTTCTGGGCTCCTCACTGACGGTGATGTCCGGGCTCCGGTTCGTCCGCCACGCAGCTCAGGCCGGAAAGCCCGTACTGATCGTCAACCGGGACCCCACCCGGGGCGACCGGCACGCCGTCACCCGGGTCGCGCTCCCTCTGGGAACGGCCCTCACCACCCTGGCCACCCAACTGAACATCTCCGTCGACGACGAGTTGACGGCCTGAATGAGGCGGTGACGGGAGCGTCACGGACTCATCGAGCCGGTCCCTTGTATCGAGGCAGGGCCCCAACACCAAGCGCGCTGCGGCGACGGGCAGGCCTTGGTCGGGCTCGCCGGGCAATTGCGCCCGGACGTGGTGGTGGACGTACGCATGCCGGTGCTCGACGGCATCAAGGCCACCGGTCTGCTCGCCGGTGACGGGGTGCCCCCGTCAAGGTGTTCGTGGTGACCACGTTCAACCCGGGCGAGTACGTCCACGAGGCGCTGCGCGCCGGGGCGGGCGGATTCCTGCCCAAGGACTCACCGCCGGCCCAACTGCTGCACGGCACAGAAACGGTGGCCACCGATGCGGCGTCACCGGACCCGCAGGTGACGCGCCGACCGGTGGGCAGATACGCCACCCGGATCCGGCCCGCCAAGGACGGCGCACGACACTCCGCTGACCGCCGTGAGCCGGAGGTCCTCCGCCTCATCGCGGACGGCCTCTCCCACAGACGAGATCGCCGCAGCTCTCCTGACAGGCGACGGCGCCCTCGTTCCGAGGGTGGACCGGTCGGATGCCCCGATCCCTCGATGTCCGGCACCGTGCTCGCGGCCATCGCGCAGGGTGCCAAACGACCGACCCTGGGCGAGAGGGTGTTCGAGTACGGTGCCGGGCAGTAGCTGGTGGTGTCCGTCGATCTGCCCGTGGCCGGGCAGTTCACCCGGGCCGCCCCCGAGCAGTCGACGCTGGGGTTCGCCTGCGGCGCACGTGCTCGTGTCCCGGCTCGCGCTGCCCGCTCCTCCTGCCCTTTCGGCACTCGTCGCCGGCCGGCCGGCGTCGGCCGGGTGGCAGGGTGTGCAGGAGCGGGAGCAGTCGGCCTCCTCCAACAGGAGCGCGATGCACCGGCGCGGTGCAGGGCCGGTGTCAGCGGCGATTCGTCAGCCCGTCACCAGTCAGGCATGTGACGCGCGGTAACGGGAGACCCGGAATCCCGCGCGGCGGGCATGGACGGCCGACGGCCGGTCGGGGGCGGTCGTGAGACGGCCGATGGAGGGTATAGGGGTGCCGTCAGGACAAGAGCTTCTCCCGTGAGGAACCGAAGATGACCGATGACGCCTACCTCGTCCTGCTGAACGGCACGGCCGTAACGCTCGGCGTGCCCCCCGCGGCCGTCGGGGAACTGGCCTGCATGGAGACCCCAGCGGTCCAGGCGTGGCTGCAAGCGCAGGGGGTCACCGCGACGTCCCCCGGGCTACGACTGGTGCCGCCGGAGGAGACGGCAGCCCTTCCCGACGATGCCGAGCGGCTGCCCGTCCCCCTCGGGGAAGAGGAATTGAGCCACGTACGCCGGCATGCCGCGCCGCACGACGTCGCCCGGCTGGAGGAGGAACTACTGACCTACCGTTCCCACTCGGACGGCAGGGACGCGCTGCTCGCCCGTGCCCTGGCAGCCGGGGTGCCGGCGCACCGCATCGCGGAACTGACCGGTGAAGACCTGACCGTCGTCAAGGCGTTGGCGCACTGACACCGTCCTCACCGGGCCGTGACCGCGACCGGACGCCGGCCGACGGTGACGCGCCGCAGACCGGTGCCCCCTCCTGCGGCCGCCGCGGCCTCGCTCGGATGTCCTCGCGTCGGCAGGCACAGTGATGCGACGTCAAACACCATTCCCCATAAGCGTTTTCGTTGCAGACAAGGGCAGTCGGGACACCACGCCGGTACCGCGGTGGGCAGGCACGCACGCACCTGGAAGGAGACGCATCACATGGTCGGGTCAGGCGGCAGCATCCGGGCGGACACGGTGACCGTGGCCGGTGTTCCGGCCGGCACAGTGCCGGCCGACTGCGGCAACGACAGCGATTCCCCGGCGGGGAAGGAGGCGTCCAGCGCTCGGGAGCAGGGTACAAAGGCCGTTCGTTCCGCCTACGACAAAACGGCCGAGCAGGACACCGCACGGGTGACGCTGCGCGTGCAGACTTCGGCCGAGGGTACCTCAATGGCCGCGAGCGGCCGGAGAACCGTCGGTCTGAAGGACGGTGGCAGCGTCATGGCCCTCAGCGCGCAGGGTGCGCGCACCGCACAGCGGATCGTCGGTCGAATGCTCCACCAGAGGCTTCCCCGGAGTGGAACCCAGGGCGGCAGGCCGTGGATCGAGATCGATTCGCAGAAGCCTGCCGAGCCTCAGGCAGCCGGGGCCGGTCCGCGAACGATCTTGTCCAAGCAAGGAGGTAACAACCATGACATCGACGCAAGGACACCACGAGGGACGGCAGGACGGGCCCGCCGGTCCGGGTGAGCGCCACAACGGGTTCGGTATCACCGCTCTCGTTCTGGGACTGGTCGGCGCCGTACTGTTCTGGACCGTGATCGGCGGGATCGTGCTCGGCCTGCTGGCGCTGGTCTTCGGAGTGCTCGGTCACCGGCACAAGAAACGCGGCGTGGCCACCAACGGAACGATGGCCGTGATCGGCGCGGTGATCGGCGCGCTCGTGCTCGTCACCTCCTCGGTGCTTCTGGCGGTGGGCGCGGCCGTGTTCAACAGCGACGAGTTCAAGAACTACACCGACTGTGTCGAGCACGCCGACACCGAAGCCGACCGACGGCAGTGCGCAAAGGACTTCGACCGGAACGTCGACAGTCCGTGAGCCCGGTGATCGGGGCCGGGACGGGCCTCTCCGGGAGGTACGGATCTTCTTCGGCAGCACCGTGCGAGCGCCGGTTGAGCACTGGCCGGCCTATCGCCCCCTCCCCCACCGGCACGCCGGACGGCCCGGTACCGCGAGCGCGGTGCCGGGCCGTCCGGTAGCGAAGTGGCTCGTCAGCCCTGGCGGGCCTTGAACCGCGGGTCCTTCTTGTTGATCACGAACGCCACGCCCCGCCGCGCACCACTTGGACGTCCGGCTTGGCCTTCAACGAGCGTGAGGACTTGCCCACCTTCACCACGGTCTCCTTCCTCAGGGTCCAACAAGGGGGCACCGTCGGCCTCCCCCTCGGGGGCCTCGGCCGCGGGGCGACGGAGGCAGGTGTCATCGTTCTTCGCGGAAGAGGACGTGCTCACCGGCGACCGGGTCGTACGTCCGCAGGGCCAGCCGGTCGGGGTCGTGCAGACGGTTCTTGCGGGTCACGTAGGTGACTTCCGTACCTGCTCCGGCAAGAACCGCAGTACGCTGCGCACTCTGCTGCCCACGACCGACGATCACGCCAAGATGCCGTTGAACAGGTGTCCCTTGGGGAACCGTTGCCGCGGACAGGGCCGACCACGAAGGTCGGGGGTGCCCGGAGTGTGTTCGCGTCACCCCCGAGCACCCCGTCACGCGGGGCAGCGGTCGCAGGGTCCGGGGTCAGCGCCGGCTCCTGGAAGCCCGGCCCGCACCGATTCCCGCCACATGCAGAGCCAGGGCAGTCAGCCCCAGCAGCATCACATTCGTCGAAGAGAACACATCATTGGTGCCGATGTCCGCCGCGTTGATCAAAAACGCGACGAAGAACAGCACCGCAGCCACTATGCCCAGCATGAACAAGCTCCTCTCGGACAGGTGAAGCCCGTATGCCCCGACATCCCCCTCACACACCGGAACGCAGAAAGGTCGCCGAGGAGGCAGGCCGAAGCGGGGCCCCGCAATCCGCCGCCGCAAGCGCCGCGCCGGAGACGGCGACCGGCGCACCACTGACCGGGTCCACCAGCAGCAGTTCCTCCTCCACGCCTACACTCCGCATACCGCCACCTTCATCTCCCCCTCACCGCCACTGCCCCTCCGCCCGAATCGTGGCAGGCGCAAGCTCCCACGACAACACGTCGACCCCGCACACCCCGTCGGACGGACCGCCCCCACCAGGACCTCAGCAGGTGCACCGGTCCCTGGCCGTGAGGCGGGTACGGCCGGAGGATCCGGGTGGTGAGAATCGGCGGGGCGGCTCGGCACTACTGCCGGAAGTACGGGGACCCGCTGCCGCAGACGATGCCGGCACAGGCGGTGTTCCGCTTTCCATGCCGACGAGTGGATCACCTTCCTCACCGACGTCACCTCACTCACCCACACGATCCACCCGCGTGTACGGGACGGAGACCCGGCCGCCGCAGGACAACTCCTTCCCCCTCGAAGCTCCTGCTCCGTGAACGAAGGGACCCTCTGGCGCACCTGCGCCGGTGAACCTCGGGCAAGGGCACGGTCTCAGTGGCATGACCTGCAGCAACAACCGGGAGAGCGCCGTGCGCGATGACATCACACCCCGTTGACGCCGGTCGCTGTGACGCGGGGGAACCACTCGCCCCGGCCAGGTTTCTCTGACTAACATCAGAGAATGGATGCGGCGCAGATCGATCAGGTGCGGCGGTTCAACCGCACCGTCACCGAACGCGTGGGCGTGCTTCACGACCACTACCTGGGCCGCGACCGGCCCATCGGCGAGGCCCGGCTGCTCTGGGAGATCGGCGAGCAGGGCCAGGACGTACGGCGGCTGCGCGAGCGCCTGGGGCTCGACTCCGGGTACGTCAGCCGGCTGCTGCGCTCCCTCGAGGCAGACGGCCTGGTGAGCGTCAAGCCGCACCCCCGGGACAGACGGGTGCGCACCGTCCGGCTCACCGACGCGGGCCGCGTCGAGCGTGCCGAACTCGACCGTCGGAGCGACGACCTGGCAGGCCGCCTCCTGGAACCGCTCAACCGCACCCAGCGCGCCCGGCTGGTCTCCGCCATGGCCGAGGTCGACCGGTTGCTGAGCGCCGCGACGGTCACACTGGACGTCGTAGCCCCGAACCATCCCGACGCCGAGCACTGTCTGCGGTCCTACTTCGCCGAACTGCGGGAACGCTTCGAGAGCGGCTTCGACCCGGCGCGGAGCCTGCTGCCCCACGCCACGGAACTTTCCCCGCCGCAAGGACTGTTCCTCATCGCCCGCCTGTACGGCGAGCCCGTCGGCTGCGCCGGCCTGAAACTGCCGCCCGGGGCACCGGCGGAGGTCAAGCGGATGTGGGTCGCACCCCACGTCAGGGGGCTCGGTCTCGGCCGTCGGCTGCTGACCGAACTGGAGACAAGAGCCTCCCAGCACGGCCGCAGCGTATTGCGCCTGGACACCAATGAGGCGCTCGATGCCGCCATCGGCCTGTACCACTCCTGCGGCTTCCAGGAGGTTGCCGCCTTCAACAACGAGCCCTACGCCCAGCACTGGTTCGAGAAGCACATCGCCACACCACCGCCAGGATGACGGGACCGGCCACAGACTATGGAGCGGGTGCGTTCGGCCGCCTGAGCCGATCCCCGCCGGCACCGCCCGCCCCCCCCTCCACGCCCAAAAGGCCACCGGACTCGAGCCGGTACACGGCCTGCGCCGCGCCACTGCGCGGCGCACCCCGGTGGCAATGGCGTTCAACGAGCTCCTGAGCCTGTTGAACGGAGTTCGCGACAGGCCCCGGCCCCACCCGGCCCCGGTGGCACGCCCCCCCCCCGCCGGTCAGGTTCGCACGGCCGTCACCGTGAAGATCGGGATCGCGACGAATGCCCGGCCGGCCGCGCCGCGTTCGCGCTGGTCGGACATCCAGGCCTCGGCCTCGGCGGCGCTCACCGCGCCCGCCGCCCGGGCAGCCTCCGCCAGGTGGCCGAGCATGGGCAGCAGCAGGCCGTCGGTGAACACCGCCGTGTCCACCTCCACCCGTGCCTCCCCGAACCCGCCGTCCAGCAGCAGGTTCCGGTAGCCGCGCGCCGCCCGGGCACCGGGCGGCCGGTCGGCACGGGCGGCCACACACATCCCTGGCCGCCTGCCCGGACTTCGCCCGGCTCGTCCAGTCCCGTCCCGCATCGACGCGGGTCCTCGGAGCGAACGAGCGGGGCACGGCCTCTGCTCTTCCTGGACATCGACCGACCGCTGACCCCGTTCACGACGCCGTGCGGGTGGCCCCGGGCCCTCGCCGCCGGGACGGGAAAACGGGGGGCGATGAGTTCCTCGCCGACGTGGAACCGACCGGTGACAGACACTCGGACGGCGAACCCCGGCCGAAGTCCTCAGCTATCGTCCACCTCCTCGATGCCGGTATGGAGGACTCGGCCGGCACCGTCGGCGACGCCGTGGACAACGCCCCGTGGAGTCGCGGATCGGCCTTTGCGAGGAGGAGCCGATCAGGCCTCGTCTACCGGGCCGGGCGGCTCATTCGGGTCGCATTCGTTGCCCTCGGTGTCATGACCACCTTCAGCTCACCGTCCGGTCCGTTGTGGCCGTGCTCGACGAGCGGCTGCGGGTAACGGCGTGACCGAAGGCCGTCGCCAGGACGTACATGAGCACCGAGTAAACGGCGCTGGGGACTGCCACCTCCGCGTTGTCCAGGACGCTCAGTGCGATGGTGAGGGCAACGGTCGTGTGGTGGATCCCCACTTCCATGGCGCCGGCGATCGCCTGAGGTTCGTTCAGACGAAGGGCCTTCGCACCGCCGTACCCGATGCCAAGGCTCGCCAGGCAGAATATTCCGGTGACCAGACCGACCTGCCGAAGGTAGTCCGCGAGGTTCTCCCGTCCTCCCAACAGCGCAGCCAGGGACACAACGACCAGGACGGTAACGGAAAATAAGCGGACGGGACCGTCGGCCCGGGCCGCGGAACCGCGCCGGACCAGCATGCCGAACTGCAGCCCCAGGTCGCCTTCGGTGTCGACGCGGCAGCCCTGACCGCCTGTTCATCGCCCCGGCCAGTCGGCAACCACGGGATGGGTGCGCTGTTGACGGAACAACTGCCACAGAACCATCCGAAGGAGATGTCACGGACATCACCGTCGTGGACGGGCGTACGGTGCGCAGTCACGCGGACGGCCACGTCAACCGGGGCCGGCTGGAGCCGAAGGGCCCGTTCGGATGGCAGGTGAACGCTTCACCGGACCGGCCGACCAGGCCGCTGATCCGCCAGGACGGGGACTTGCCGAGGTGTGGCTGGGAGACCGCCAGGGAACGGTTCGTCTCCCGTTCCCGCGATCTGCCGGCCGAAAGCCGTCCGGAGTCGACCCACTGGTGTGTGTCGCCCAGCGCCCCACGCAGGTGGCCCGCTGGGCGACCGTTCACCCGGCTCCGCGCGTCGGCACGAACGTCACCCTGCTCACCGAGCTCTTGCACGCCCGGGCGGCCCGGCCGGATCTGCGGCGTGCCGGCCGCGCGGATCGGTGAGGCCGCCGAGGTCCTCGGGCCGGCCGGCTCCTCATCGCCGGTGATCGGGCAACCGCCAACGTGTCCGTAACAGGCGTACTGGCCTGCATCGTTGAGCAGGCTGGAACAGGCATGGAAACGTTCGGTCACCTGATCCATCACGGAGCTGTCGGCGCCGGTCCGGAACGACCGGCATGCGGGCCCGGCCGCTCCGGACTAGCGTGGAAAGCAGAGAACGGCAGCCACCAGCGCGCCCCGGGATGTGACGCAGATGCCGGACAAGCAGGGGTCCGTATTGACAGCCACTGCGGAGCAGGCGATGGCGGATGAGCTGCGCTCCTCGCTCCGAGGTGAGGTGATCGACCGCAGGCATCCCGGTTACGACGAGGCCCGGGCCGTGTGGAACGGCCTGACCGACCGGCACCCCGCGCTCATCGCCCGGTGTTCCGGCACGGCGGACGTCGTCGAGGCGGTACGGGCTGCGCGCAAGCACCGTCCTGTCGTCAGCATCCGCGGTGGTGGGCACCAGGTGGCGGGCAGCGGGGTGTGCGACGACGGGCTGGTGATCGATCTGTCGCGCATGAAGGGCGTGCACGTCGACCCCACTGCCCGCACAGCGCGGGCCCAGGCGGGCCTGACCTGGGGCGAGCTCGACCGCGAGACCCAGCTGCACGCTTTGGCCACACCGGGCGGGGAGATCTCGGCCACCGGGATCTCCGGTCTCACGCTCGGCGGCGGCCTCGGCTTTGTGACGCGGACGTTCGGTCTGAGCTGCGACAACGTCCGCTCGCTCGAGATCGTCACCGCGGACGGCGAGGTGCGCACCGCGAGCCGGGAGGAAGAACCCGAACTGTTCTGGGCGGCGCGCGGCGCAGGTCGGGGCCTCGGAGTCGTCACCTCCTTCGAGTTCGACCTCCACCCGCTCGGTCCCGACGTGGCCGGTGTGCTGGTGCTCCACCCCTACGAGCGTGCCGAGGAAGTGCTGCGGGCCTGGCGGGACGCGACGTACACCGCGCCCGAGACGGTCACGCCGGAACTCCTGCTCTGGAGCATCCCTGCGGACCCCGCGATCCCGCAGGAGCTGCACCGGTCGAACTGCGTGATGGTGGGCGCCGTGTACGGGGGTCCCCCGGGCGACGCTGCCACCGCCGCGCTGGCGCCGCAACGTGAACTGGGCCCGCCGCTCATGGACTTGAGCGGAACCGTGCCCTACGTCGAGCTGCAGAGCGCCAACACCTGGCGGTTCCCCGACGGCGAACGTTACTTCATGAAGTCGCATTTCCTGGACGAGCTGACCGACGACGCCATCAGCACCCTGGTGGACTGGTACTCCCGACGGCCCACTCCGGAGAGCCTGATCGTCGTCCGCACTCTGGGCGGCGCCGTGGCGCGCGTCGGTCCCGACGACAGCGCGTTCGCGCATCGGTCCGCGCGCTACAACGTGAGCATCGACGCGGGCTGGCGGGATCCGGCGCTGGACGAGACCGCGATCGGGTGGGCGCGCTCGGCGTGGGACGCGATGAAGCCGTTCTCGAGCGGCGGGACGTACGTCAACTTCGCCGGGCTCGGCGAGGACGCGAACGAGCTGCGGGGTGCGGTCTTCGGCTCGCACGAGGAACACCTCGAACGCATCCGCGCCGCATACGACCCCGAGGGCCTCTTCGGATCAGCCGCGGGCAGGCCCTGAGCAGGTGAACAGAGCGCGATAGAGGCGGTCACCCGCCCTGGACCGGTATCCGCCCGTCCGGGACCTCGCAGGGGCCCCGGACCGGTCATGGATGCTGTTGGTTAATCGGGGCCCTGCTTATTTTCGCCCCGTCGATCATTTGATCGGCGGGGCGAAGTACTGCGAAGTGGCGGGTGCGGGTGCGGGTGCGGGCTCGTGGTTGGCCGGTGACGTGGGCGTCGATGCGGGTGAGGTTGATCGCGGCGCCGGTGAGCTGGTGCTGGAGGCTGGTCTTCGCGAGGCCTCGGTAGCGGGATCTGCGCAGGCCGCAACGCCCCACGGCCTGGGAGATGGTGCCCTCGGCACCGGCACGGATCTTGTACCTCTCTTTCCAGGCATCGGTTCCCTGCTCGGCTCGGGCCGTGCGGACGCGAGGGCGTACTTGAAGTCGATCCTGGCCCGGACCGCTTCCGCGGCCTGCCGGTCGGTGAGCCCTTCGACGAACGGCAACACCAGCACCATCACGAGCCGGCCCGGTGACCAGGCAGGCCTGCCCCGCACCGGGAACAGGTCCACGAACTCCTCATCCGCGAACAACACCCCCGGCTCGTCCCGCACCCGGATCGCCAGACTCCCCTCCGGGAACGCGGCCCGAGCCACCCGCACCGTCTCCGCCGGGATCTCTCCCGACCCCTTCGGCTGCACTGACATCCGCACCCACCCCATACGACAACGTCGGCCTTCAAGACCACAACCGGGTCTCGAAGGCCGACGTCACGCCAGGCCCCGGATTAACCAACAGCATCCGATCATGGTCCGGGCCCCCGGTGTCGGTCCTGGTTGCAGAACGGCATGGGATGGGGCCGTGGCCGGTCCCGGGACCCACGCATGGCCGGGCTGCGGGACTACGGCCGGCTCAGGGCGATGCCGGCCGTCCCTCCCCCGCCGGTGGCGACGCCGCCCTGCGGCTTGGTTGCGGAGAAGGGCGGCGTGTCCTGTTGGCACGTGCTTCCGGGCGCCGGGAGGGTGCCGTCGACGAGGTAACGGCTCTCGTGTGCCTTGATGCAGCTGCTCGGGTTGACCAGTGCGGTGTGCCCGTACCCCTTGTTGGTGAGCAGACGGGCACTGGCCAGTTCCCCGGCCATGGCCTGCGCACCCGCGTAGGGCGTGGAAGGGTCGTACACGGTGCCGACCACCAGGACGGGGTGTGCCGTCGGGTTGTTCCACGGGCCGGTGTAGCGGTTGGCGGCTACGGCCGGCCAGGTGGCGCACGGCTGCGCGGCCCAGGTCCAGAAGCGTCCGGTGTCGCCCGCACGGGTGGCGCTCGCCTCCTCCAGTGCGTGATAGACGTCGGGATCACGTGGATTGGGGCTGTCGCCGCAGAGCACGGCACCCCCTTGCTCATCACCCGTGTACGGAACCGGGACCGGCGGTGCGGGCGGGGGTGCGGACGGCCCCGGGACGCGCCCGTTCCACAGATCCTGAAGCCGGCGGGCGAGATCCGTCCATCCGGGGTGGACGGTGTAGAGGCTGTTCACCGCGTCACCCACCGTCCTGCCGTAGGTCCACGTGTCCACCGGATGCTCCCTCAGACGCTTCATCAGATGGTCGAACTTGTCCCGGGTCGCTTTCGGACTGCCGGCGGAGAAGGCGCATCGGCCGGTGGTGGCGGATCCGCAGAGGGTGAGGAACTGGTCCAGTGTCGCTGCCGCGGTGCGGTCCGAGCCCATCCGCAGGAACGTCGTGAGCCGCGGGTGGTCGGGGGAGGCGTGGTTCGTCCAGGCCTGCGGGTCGATGTTGCTGTCGAGGATCATGGCGCGGACCTTGGCGGGGAAGAGGTTGGCGTAGGTGGCGCCGAGGATCGTGCCGTAGGAGATTCCGAGGTAGGTGAGTTGCGGATCGCCCACCGCCTGGCGAAGCCGGTCGAGGTCGCGCGCGGTGTCGGCGGTCGACACATGGCGCAGGAGCTCGGGGTCACGCTGCCGGCAGTTGCGAGCCAGCTCCTCGTACGCGGCGATCCAGGTCTTCCGCTCCTGTGCGCCGACCGGAAAGCCGGCCGGTTTGCTCGAGATCCAGGCGTCGGCGTCCTCGGGGCTCGCGAAACAGTTCACCGCGGTGCTGTTGCCGATCCCGCGGGGGTCCCAGCTGACGATGTCGAACCGCTCCCTGACCTCGCGTGGGAAGGCCTCGTAGTTCTGTGGCATCTGGACCGTTCCCGGCCCGCCGGGCCCGCCGGGGTTGAAGAACAGGGTGCCGATGCGCTGTCCGGGTCCGGTTGCCTTCCGTTTCACGACCGCCAGTTCGACGGTGCGGCCGCGAGGGTTGTGGTAGTCCAGCGGCACCTCCGCGGTCGCGCAGTCGAAGTGTCTCCCCTGAGCGCAGGGCCTCCAGTCCAGCTTCGGAGCGGACACCGAAGGTGTCGGCCCACCGTCCGCGGTGGCGAGGTCCGGCCGGGCCAGTGCCGTCGAGCAGGTCACCATCGCGGCGATGACCGCGGCACGACTCCGACGGCCCGCCAGCAGTCCGCATATGTGCATGCCTTGTCCTTCACGGCCGAGCGCCCGACGCCGCCCGTGCGCTGGACATCGGTGCGCATCCCTGTCCACGACACCCCGGTCCGGCAGGTCGCGCGAGCCGGCAGCAGCCGAACGGCGGAGCGACCGCCCGGCCCACACCGTCCGCGTCGCGACGTACGTCCTCCGGGCTCGGAATGTCCCGGCGCCGGCATCGCGCGGCGGCGTTGCGTATGGCCGCTGCTACGTGCGGTCCGCCGCACACAGTTGCTCGTCGATCAGGGTGTTCGCAGCGTGGTGGGTGCCGGGATCCGAGGACGAACCGTCGCCCGTCGCCGCCACGACGACCACCCGGCGGCCGTCGCTGCTGAAACCGTTGCGGGTCGTGCAGCCGAACAGGTCCCCGCCATGACTGTAGTAGCCGCCGCCGCAGGTGAGCCGTATCTCCATCAGGCCCAGGCCGTAACGGGCACCGGGCCGGGCCGGATCCATCGGGGCCGCCCTCACCGTCGTCCTCGTCTCCGCCGGCTGGGCGGGCTTCAGCAGCCGGCCTTCCATCAGCGCCCGGTAGAACCGGGTCGGATCGTCCGTCGTACCGGTCATTCCGCCGGCGGCACCGGGTCCGCTCGGGTTGAGCTCCGTGACGTCGATCACCGGTCCGCTCTCGCCGAAGGCGGAGCAGCCCTTCAGGTGCGCGCCCCGGATACGGGGATCGGCGGCGGGCGCGGACGTGTCGTGCAGGCGCAGCGGCCGCAGGATGCGGTGCCGTACCTCGTGCTGCCAGCTGTGGCCGGTGACCAGCGCAGTGGTCAGGACATGGACCGTGGTCCGGGTCCGGGTGAGAGTGCGGATCGTGGGCGTGGATGTGATCCTGGGCGTGGGTGTCCTGGTCTGCCGGCTCCTTGGCGAGTGGTGGGGGGCCCCGCCCGGGGGGGGGGCCCCCCCCCCCAGGGGGGGGGGGGCGGGGCCCCCCGCGGGGGGGCCCCGGGGGGCCGGCCCCGCGGGGGA
>NZ_JBHXQZ010000013.1:46927-100620 GCF_042717095.1 Streptomyces sp. NPDC058632
GTATGGACTTGGACGGTGGTCGGGTTCGGGTTGTGAGTGCGGATGGTGGGGGTGTTTGTGATCCTGGGCGGGGGGGTCCGGGTCGGCGGGCGCGTGGGGTTGGGGTGGGCACCCGGGCCGTCCGGTGTGCCCACCGATCCAGGAGGACGGTCCGGCCCTCACGATGCAGCCTGTACCCCGGCCCGGGGTACAGGCTGCACCACCACACACGTCCGACGGACCCGGACACGGCCGGAGTGCCTCGACGGTAGTGCCTGGGGTACCTCGAGACGGGCAGCACGGGGGTTGGTGAAGCCCACCGTACGCCAGGAAATCTATGGGTATGACACGACGCAAGGCAGTAATCATTCCCTCGGTCCTCCTCTCCCTAGGTGCCATCGCCGTGGCCACTCCGGCCGTCGGGGACGAAGGGCCGGGGACACAGGCTTCGGTTTCCCCGCCACAGGCCACCATGTCCGGGCAGTACGCGGGGACGGTGGTCGATGCCATCGGGCGCAGTGCCCACACACTGCGCAGCACCGAACCCGAAGGCGGCCTGCGCGATCTGAACGCGCTCGGCCGTATGGTCAAGGGCGCCCGCGTGGTGGGTCTTGGCGAAGCCACCCATGGGTCGCGGGACTTCTTCCGCATGAAGCACCGGCTCTTCCGTTACCTGGTCGAGGAGAAGGGATTTCGGGCTTTCTCTCTCGAGCTTGCCTGGAGCAGTGGTGTGCGGCTCGACGACTACGTGGTGAACGGCGAGGGCAACCTGAAGGACATCGCGCGTGAGGAGTTCCAGGGGTCGTACCGGATCTGGAACAACCAGGACTACCTCGACCTCATCGAGTGGATGCGCGACTACAACCGTCAGCACCCGCACGACCCCGTCCGCTTCACCGGCAACGACATGGGTCATGCCGGACCGGAGTTGTACGAGCGGGTGACCGGCCATGTGGCCCGCCGTCACCCGCGACTGCAGGAACGCGTCGCCGGGCTCTACCGCGGTCTGCCTCCGACCACCGACGCCGGCACCTACATGCAGGAGTACCTCGAGCTGCCGCTGGCCGAGCGCAGGGAACGGGCGGAGCGGACCGGGAAGGTGCTCGAACTGCTGCGGGAGCAGCCCTCGGGTCGCGGTGCCGGCAAGCAGGAGCATCTGTGGGCCGTGCAGCACGCCAGGGCCATTCATCAGATGGCCAAGGGCTATTCCTTCGACATCACCGACGAGGCCCAGGTCGCGGAGATGATGAGATTCCGTGACCAGGTGATGGCCGAGAACGTGGCCTGGTGGCACCGGCACACCGGTGACCGGGTCCTGCTGTCGGCGCACAATACGCATGTGTCCTACGATGCCTTCGATGTGCGGTACCCCAAGACCCAAGGGGCTTTCCTGCGCGACACGTTCGGCAAGGGCTACGTCAGCATCGGCTTCAGTTTCCACGAGGGCGCCTTCAAGGCGTTCGGTACGGACGACAACGTCATGCGGACCCACCGTGTCGGCACCGCGCAACCGGGTTCCAACGAACACACCCTGGACCAGGCCCGCCAGAGCGACTACATCCTGGACATGCGCACCGCCCCCCGCTCCGTGCGCGACTGGCTGGACCAGCCGCGCGTCACTTACAACATCGGTGCCGGGTGGCCCGACCCCATGGAGTACAGGATCGCCCTCGGTGAGGCGCACGACATCCTCATCCACCTCGACGACGTCGAGGCCACCACGTACCTGGGCGCCCCCTGAGTCGGGCCGACGGACCGATGGGCCGTCAGCCGGTGTGGCCGAGGACTTCGCGCAGTTTGCGTGCGAAGTCCTCGGGCTGCCCGGCGTAGCCGGACTCACCGTCCAGGAAGCCGCCGTGGTGGTTCGGGAACACCGTCGGCTGCTGTCCGAGCAGCGCGGCCGTCGCCACCGCGGTGCGTCCGGTGAGGGTGTCCAGGGATTCCTCCCCCACCGCGATTACGATCCGCGCCGAAGCGCCGGCGAGCACGTCCGTGTCGGGGCGGTGGCCGCTCACCGCCCATGAGCGGTCGGAGAGCAGTGGATCGTCACGGGAACCGTCGTCCTCGGCCGGCATTCCCAGGGCGGCGGGGTCCGGCGCGCACTGGGCGAAGTAGTCCTCGGTGAACTCGCCCCGCCACGACGTCATCATGACGAACGCGGCCATGCCGGCGCCCCAGCCCTTCTCCTCATAGGCGTCCCGCACGGCCGCGCGGGCGCGTACGGCGGCCCGGGCGTCGGGGAGCGCGGTGATGAGGGGTGGTTCGTGTGCCACCAGGGTGGTCACATCGTCGGGGTACGCCTCCACCAGCGCGAGCACGGTCACCGCTCCCCCGCTGCTCGCGAACATCTCGACCGGGCCCGCGCCGAGCGCCTCGATGACAGCGTGTACGTCGGTGGCCTGGAGCGTGGGACTGTGGTCGACCCGGCCGTCCTTTCGGACGCTGCGGCCGATACCGCGGGGGTCGTAGGTGATCACGGTGCGCTCGGGGAAGTACGACGCCAGCGCGCGGAAGCCTGCCGCGTCCATGGGCTGGCCGATCATGAACAGCGGCGGACGTCCGCCGGCGGCCGGCAGCGGGCCGAGGACGTCGTGAACGAGGTCGGCTCCGGAAGTCCTGAGGGTCTGTGCATCTGCAGTCATGACGGTGTGGACCGGTCCTGGGCCGAGAACTCCTCGGCCGCGGCGGCACCCGGCTACAGGCGCGGGGCGCGGCGGCGGCAAGGTCCGGGCTCCGGGTGGCCCACAGTCTGCTGATCCCGCCGGCTCCGCATCCGCGTACCACCGTGCGCGCCCACTCCGTCAAGGGACGGACCGGTCTCGTGGTGCGCTACGGCAGGGAGGCGGCCGCCGTCATCGGCCTCGACATGGCCGGCCCTCACCTCAGGCCGTACAAGCGGCAGGGCCGAAGGGGTGACGCCGTTCGGGGGGTCCGCTGTCCACCGGTGCGGGAGCGGATACGCGGACGGGCCGGTCACGGGCGGGTGCGGGCAACTCTCTTGCCCCCGGGCCGGCCCTCCGGATTCCTCCTGTACGCGCGTGCTCGGCCGCACAACCGCATGCAGAATGGGGCAATGCTGCCTTCCGACACTTCCGCCACACCACCGCCCTGGCATGCTCTGCCCGCAACCGACGCGACGGGCCGGCTCGACGTCGACCCCGGTGCGGGGCTTTCTTCGGACGAAGCGGCCCGGCGGCTGGCGGAGCACGGGCCGAACCAGTTGGACGAGGCTCCGCGTGAACCCCGGTGGCGGGCCTTCCTCCGGCAGTTCCAGGATCTTCTGATCATCATTCTGCTGGTGGCCGCCGTGGTCAGCCTGCTGGTGTCCCAGGAGTGGGAGACCCCGATCGCGATCGCGGTGGTGGTGCTGCTCAACGCGACGATCGGGTTCGTGCAGGAGTCCCGGGCCGAGGCGGCCCTGGACGCCCTGCGGGAGATGACCGTCACTCATGCCACGGTCCGCCGCGACGGCCGTCTGATGCAACTGGCCGCCAGTGAACTGGTCCCCGGGGACGTGGTCACCCTCGCGCCGGGCGACCGGGTGCCCGCGGACGGACGGCTGCTGACGTCGGCTTCCCTGGAGGTGCAGGAGTCCGTCCTGACCGGCGAGGCGCAGGCCGTGGCCAAGGACGCGGATGCCGAGGTAGCGGAGGACGCCCCGCTGGCCGACCGGTTGACGGCGGTGTTCATGAACACCGCCGTCACGCGCGGCCGCGGTGAGGTCACGGTCACCGCCACCGGTATGGACACCGAGACCGGTCGCATCGCCGACATGCTGCACTCCGCCAAGCCCGGTCCGACGCCACTGCAGCGTCAGATCGACGCACTCAGCCGCAGCCTCGCCCTGATCGCCGGGCTGGTCATCGCGCTTGTGTTCATCCTCGGCCTGGTGCGCGGGCAGGACTTCGGCGACCTGTTCATCAGTGCCGTGTCGCTGGCGGTCGCGGCCATCCCCGAGGGCCTGCCCGCGGTGGTCGCGTTCACCCTCGCGATGGGCACGGGCCGGATGGCCAAGAAGGGGGCGATCGTCAAGAAGCTGGCGTCGGTCGAAACCCTCGGCAGCACCACCCAGATCTGCACGGACAAGACCGGCACGCTGACGCTGAACCAGATGACGGCGCGGGAGATGCTGCTGGCCGGCCGTCGGCTCACCCTCTCCGGCGAGGGCTACTCCTCCGAGGGACGGATCCGCACCACCGACGGACAGCCCCTGCCGCAGACGCTGGATCACGCGCTGACCGCGATGGCCCTGTGCACCGACGCCGTGATCCGCGACGGCGACGTCGTGGGTGACCCGACCGAGGGCGCCCTGGTGGTCCTGGCCGAGAAGGGCGGCATCGACGTGACCGGGCTGCGGCAGCAGCGGCCTCGGCGGCTGGAGGTTCCCTTCGACTCCGACTACAAGTTCATGGCGACCTTCCACGACTGGACAAACGACTCCGGGCACGCGGTGATCCGGTGCTTCGTCAAGGGTGCCCCCGATGTCCTCGCGGACCGCGCGGACCGCCTCGTCGGCGAGGAGGGCATCCTGCCGTTCGACGACACGGCCCGCCGTCGGTTCGACGAGGGCAACGCCTCGCTCGCCGAGCAGGGCATGCGGGTCATGGCGCTGGGCATGGAGGATTTCCCCGCCGACGGCTTCCAGGCCCCCGAGGACCCCAAGGATCTCCTCGACCGGATCGTGCTGACAGCCATGGTCGGTATCGTCGATCCGCCCCGCCCGGAGGCACGCACGGCGATCGCCGAGTGCATCGACGCGGGAATCCGGGTCCGCATGATCACCGGTGACCACGCGGTGACCGCCGGCGCCATCGCCCGCGAGCTCGGTATCCCCGGAGCCGCCGTGACAGGCGCCGAGCTGGACCGTATCGACGACGACACCGCCCTGGCCGACCGGCTGGACGAGGTGGGCGTCGTCGCCCGAGTGTCCCCCGAGCACAAGATCCGTATCGTCCGGGCGCTGCAGGACCGCGGTGACGTGGTCGCGATGACCGGTGACGGTGTCAATGACGCCCCTGCGCTGCGCAAGGCCGACATCGGGGTGGCGATGGGTGTCACGGGGACGGAGGTCACCAAGGAGGCCGGCACGATGGTGCTGACCGACGACAACTTCGCCACCATCGTGTCCGCGGTCCGCGAAGGCCGCGGCATCTACGACAACATCGTGAAGTTCACCCGGTTCCAGGTCTCCACCGCCCTGGGTTTCGTGGCCACCTTCCTGATCGCCTCACTGACCGGCCTGGCGGGCGGGGCTCCCTTCACCGCCCTGCAGATCCTGTTCGTCAACCTGGTCATGGACGGCCCGCCGGCCATGTCCCTGGGCGTCGACCCGGTCAGCCCGGACGCGATGAAGCGCGCGCCCCGTGCGGCCGGTGAACGGATCCTCAGCAGGCAGCGTCTCGCCCGCATCCTGCTGGCGAGCACGGTGATGGCGGCCGGCACGCTGGCGGTGCTGGTCTGGGCCCCCGGGCCCGAGCCGGAACTGGGAGAGGCTACCGTCGCGGGCACGATGGCCTTCGTCACCTTCGTGTTCTTCCAGGTCTTCAACCTGCTCAACGTGCGGCACGACATCCGCAGCGTGTTCAGCCGGGAAACACTGCAGAACACCTCCGCGTTCGTCGCCACGGGTGCCGTGATCGCCCTGCTCGTCATCATCGTCGAGACGGACGCGCTGCACGGTTTCTTCACCACCACCGATCTCACTCCCGGTCAGTGGCTGGTGTGCGCTGCCGTCGGCTCGGCGATCCTGTGGACCGGCGAGGTGCTCAAGACCGTGCTGCGTGCGCGCGCACGCGGCACGCGCGGCACCGGTTCGCAGCAGCCGACGTCACGGCAGGCGGCATGACGGCGGTGCGCCGGGCACACCGACCGGGCGGGAAGAGCGGACGGGAAGAGCGGGCACAGGACAGGCGGGCGGGCGCGGGGGTTACGGTGTCTCGCACCCACGACGGCCGGGACCTCGTGGACCGGTTCGTCGTCGGTGATCGCCTCCACCATGAACAGCGCGAAGTCGACCCGCCGGGCGGTGTCGCCGACGAGGACCGGGTCACCGACCTGCCGGCTCCGCACCGGCAGCCCCTGGCTCCCGCCCTCCTTCAGATCGCTCCCGCGTACGACGGTCCAGCGGGTGCCGCCGGCGAAGAGGCGGCGGCATGCCTCCACCTGGTCGCGCAGGTCGGCGAAGCGCGTCGGCCCCTCGGTTCTCACCGGACCGCTGTGATGCCGCTGCCGGTTCCGGAACCGGCTTCTGCGCCGGTGCCGACGCCGGCACGGGGGTCTGCCGTCGGAAGGCCCAGTCCATCTTCGGCTCGAACGCGGCACGGAAGATCCGCCGCACCGGTGCGGTGCACAGGGCGGTCACGACCACGGCGGCGATCGCGGTGACGGTGATCTCGCCCAGCGGGGTGTGGAACCAGTCGTTGCGGGACCAGTGCCAGTGGTTGGCTGCCTGGATGAAGAAGCC
Source organism: Streptomyces sp. NPDC058632 (assembly GCF_042717095.1). Lineage (NCBI taxonomy): Bacteria > Bacillati > Actinomycetota > Actinomycetes > Kitasatosporales > Streptomycetaceae > Streptomyces > Streptomyces sp. NPDC058632. Next base: position 53,370 of record NZ_JBHXQZ010000013.1, read on the forward strand.
GTGCAGCAGGTACCCGTACAGCGTGCCGGCGCCCAGCGCGGTGAACCAGGTCCGGCGCCGCGGGACGAGCGCCACGAAGGCGGCGGCGAGGACCGTCGAGCAGCCGAAGATCGCCAGTGTCATGAGCGGCCCGTACCAGGCGGGCGCCGCGAGGTCCTCGGCGCTGGACTTGTGGAAGAACCAGGCGTAGTTCATCCGTGTCACGGCCCAGTAGGCCACGACCAGCGCGCCCGCGAACACCGGCACGGCGAGGATGCGCACCTCACGGCGGCGCACCATCTCGAAGTGCTCCTTCCTCAGCGAGAGGCCGAGCACGAAGTACGGCAGGAACTGCAGGGTGCGGTGGAGGTCGAGGTCCTTGCCGATGGACGGGGCGAGGGTGGCCAGTGCCGCGATGGCGAGGGCGACGGGCAGCGGCCGGCGCAGGGTCCGCCAGATCGGAGTGGTCAGCCGCCAGATGAACAGCGCGGCCAGGAACCATGTCAGGTACAGGGGGTCCAGCAGGCTGACCGAGCGGTCCGGTTCGTTGTCGCTCCACCGGGTGAAGAAGGTGTACGCCACCTCGAAGACGACATACGGCACGGCGACGCCGGTGACCAGGCGCCTGATCTTCCCCGGGCTCCAGTCGAAGCTGCGCGAGAAGTAGCCGGAGATGATGATGAACGCCGGCATGTGGAAGGCGTAGACCAGCGTATAGAGAGCCGTGACGGTGCGGCTCTCGCTGCGCAGGGGTTCCCACGCGTGGCCGACCGCCACCAGCACGATGGCCAGGTACTTGGCGTTGTCGAAAAGCGCGTCCCGCGGTTTCGCCGAGCGGACCTCCCCGCCGGCCTCCCCGCCGGCCGGTGCGGTGCCGGCGCGGGTCTTCTCCTGGTTCGTTCTCGTCGGCGGCCCGTCCGTCTCCCCGGGGCTGCGCGAGGGCAGCGTTTCGTTCACGATTCCTTCCTTCGGGAACCCAGACAGAGCAGAACACCTCTTACGGGGGTTGCGTAAGTGACACGAGAGCAACGACCCGGGAAACCGTAGCCGCGGCCGACGCCCGGGTAAACCCGAGCCCTGGGAGATGTGACCATCGCGATCGCGGGCGGTGCGGGAAGTCCCGTGTCCGCCGTCGGCGCGGGTGCCCACTTTCGGCCATTCCCGCCGCGTCGGCGACGAGTGCACGCCCGCCCGGACATCGCCACCCTATGCTTCTACGTGCTTGTAGAAAGTTGGTGCCGTGCTCCCGCGGGGACGTGCGGCACCGCGCTTACGGAACACTCGCACGTGAAGGAGTGGACGCCGCGATGGTGTTCAAACGACTGCTCGGCTCACTCGGTGTGGGCGGCCCCACGGTCGACACGGTCCTCGACCCCGGTGCGCCCCGGCCCGGAGCCGCGCTGACCGGGCAGGTCCATCTCAAGGGCGGCGACGCCGACTTCGACATCGAGCACATCACACTGGAGCTGGTGGCCCGGGTGGAGGCCGAGCACGAGGAGGGGGAGAGCGAGGGCGTCGTCGTCTTCGAGCGGTTCACCGTGGGTGGCGGCTTCCGGCTCGGCGCCGGCGAACTGCGGAGCGTCCCGTTCACCGTGGCACTGCCCTGGGAGACCCCCGTCACCGAGCTCCACGGCCAGGGCCTCGGTGTCGTCCTGGGCGTGCGGACCGAGCTCGCCGTGGCGGGCGCCAAGGACAAGGGTGATCTGGACCAGCTGAGCGTCGGGCCGCTGCCCGTGCAGGAAGCGATCCTCGAGGCGTTCGGCGGGCTCGGGTTCGGCTTCCGGTCCGCCGATCTCGAGTACGGCCGCATCCGCGGCACCGGCCAGCAACTGCCCTTCTACCAGGAGATCGAGCTGACCCCGGGGGCACAGTACGTCCACCAGGTCACCGAGATCGAGGTGACGTTCCTCGCCGGCCCCGGCGGCATGGAGGTCGTGCTGGAGGCGGACAAGCGCGGCGGGCTCTTCTCCTCCGGCCACGACTCGGTGAACCGGTTCACGGTCTCCCACGACGGTGTCGAGCACCAGGACTGGAACGCGATCGTCGGCGAGTGGATGCGCCGGCTCGTGGAACACCGGGCTTCGTACGGCTCGCACGGCGATCACGGGCACGCCGGGTACCACGGGCACGACGAGCACCACCACGACGGCCACCGCTCCGGCCCCGGCATGGGGACGGTCGTCGCGGCGGGCGCGGCCGGACTGGCCGTGGGCGTAGTCGGCGGCATGGTCGCGGCCGAAGTCGTCGACGAGGTCGGGGACTTCTTCGAGGGCGACGAGGAAGAGGCGGAGGACGAGGGCTGACCGCACGGGGGCGGGCCGGACACGTCATGTGCGCGGCCCGCCCCGCCTCGTCCCGCCGGTGACCATGGGTACCGCCCGGTGGTCGCCGGGACTTCCTGTCGTACGACACCCCCGCCCCGCAGCTTCTACAGAATTGTAGAGGTTAGACTTGCCCCTGCACGGACGTCCGCCGTACCGCACCGTCGGCATGGCCGGCGCGGCACGGCGACACGACTGGGAGGGGCGTCATGGGCGTCATCGCATGGCTGGTACTGGGACTGCTCGCAGGGGCAACAGCCAAGGCCGTCCTGCCCGGACGCGACCCGGGCGGACTCATCGGGACGACGGTCATCGGCGTCGCGGGGTCCTTCCTGGGCGGCTGGCTGTCGTCGCAGTTCCTGGACCGGCCGGTGCAGCGGGAGTTCTTCGACGCCGCCACCTGGGGCTCTGCCATCGTGGGCGCGCTCGTCCTGCTCATCGGCTACCGCGTCCTCTTCGGCAACTCACGCGGCTGAGCGTCGGCCGGGAACGGCCCATCGATCGCGGACGACCGCGAATACTCGACACCACCGAGAACGACCGAGAAGGAGTACCCAGTGGGAGTTTCCCTTTCCAAGGGCGGCAACGTCTCTCTCAGCAAGGAGGCCCCGGGCCTGACCGCGGTCGTGATCGGCCTCGGCTGGGACGTCCGCACCACCACCGGTACCGACTACGACCTCGACGCCTCCGCCCTGCTGCTCGACACCTCCGGCAGGGTGCCGTCCGACCAGCACTTCGTCTTCTACAACAATCTGAAGAGCCCGGACGGTTCGGTGGAGCACACCGGGGACAACCTCACCGGTGAGGGCGAGGGTGACGACGAGTCCGTCAAGGTGAACCTCGCCGGTGTCCCCGCCGAGGTCGACAAGATCGTTTTCCCGGTCTCGATCCATGACGCGGAGAACCGCGGCCAGAGCTTCGGCCAGGTCCGCAACGCCTTCATCCGGGTCGTCAACCAGGCGGACAACCAGGAGATCGCCCGCTACGACCTCTCCGAGGACGCCTCCACCGAGACGGCGATGGTCTTCGGCGAGCTCTACCGCAACGGTGCCGAGTGGAAGTTCCGCGCCGTCGGCCAGGGGTACGCCTCCGGACTCGCCGGGATCGCCGCCGACTTCGGCGTCGGGGTCTGAGACCCGGCTGTCAGACCCGGCCGGGGTCACCCGGCCGGAACGGCCGCCGGGCCGGGCCCTCCGTGGCCGCTCCGGGTCCTTACGGGCGCAGGTCGAGGCGCATCAGGACCCGGGGATGTCCGGCCAGTACCGAGGTGGTGTCGGCGGCATGGGTGAACCCGGCACGCTCGAAGTTCTTGCGGATGCCCGCGTACGCCATCGTGAGGTCGACCCTGGCGTCACCGTTGTCGAGGGGGTACGCCTCGATCGCGGGTGCCCCCTGAGTGCGGGCGAACTCGACCGCACCGGCGATGAGCGCGTGCGAAATCCCCTGTTTGCGGTGACCGGGGCGGACCCGGATGCACCACAGCGACCACACCGGCAGGTCGTCGACGTGCGGGATCTTCCGGTTGCGGGCGAAGGACGTGGCCGAGCGCGGCGCCACCGCGGCCCAGCCGACCGGTACGTCGCCGGCATGGGCGAGCACCCCGGGCGGGGGCGACGTACGGCACAGTTCGGCGACGTACTCACCGCGGGCCGGCCCGCACAGCTCGCGGTTGAGCTTGGACGGGATGCGGTGGCTCAGGCACCAACAGACGTTGGCCGTAGGAGACCTGGGGCCGAGCACGGCGTGGACGCCGTCGAAGTCGGAGGCCGGGCGCACATCGATGCTCATGGCAGCATGGTGTCACGGGGCGGGTGCCACGGTCCGCCCGGAAATCCTCCGCGCGGGTCTATCTCCCGGGCTCGGCCGGGTACGCGAGCGGCATGCGGTAGACCGACACATGGGAGCGCGACTCGGCGGTGAAGGGGGCGCCGGTCCAGTCCCCGTGCCTGGTCTCCAGGTCGAAGCCGGCCAGCTGAGCCATGAGGTCGAGTTCGGCCGGCCAGATGTAGCGGTGCGGGGTGCGGTCCAGCCGCGCCTGCCGGGTCCCGTCGAACCGGAAGTGGTGCGACACCACCTGCTGGTGCAGGACGTCGTACGTGTCCAGGAGGATGTAACCGGATTCGGACCGCATGACCGTGGCCGCCTGGCCCGGTGGGAGCCTGCGCAGCTCCGGCACCCAGAGCTCGATCACGAACCGGCCGCCGGGGACGAGGTGGCGGGCCGCGTTGCGGAAGCACTCGACCTGCTCGGCCTGGGTGAGCAGGTTGGCGATCGTGTTGTGGACAAGGTAGACGAGGCGGTACTCCCCCGGCGCGGTGGTGGTCGCCATGTCGCCGATGACCACCGGGATCGTCGCCTCGTCCGCCTTGGTGCGCAGCCGCTCCACCATCGGGCGCGACAGCTCGATACCGGTGACGGGGACGCCTCGTTCGGCGAGGGGCACTGCCACCCTGCCGGTCCCGACGGCGAACTCGAGCGCCGCTCCGCCCTCGGTGAGCCGGGCGAGCCGGTCCACGGCCGGCCGCAGGGTGTCGGGCGCGAACATGCCGGTGCCGGGCGTGTCGTAGCGCTGTGCGGCGTCGGCGTCCCAGAGGTCCTCCTGCTTCATCACGTCAACGCTCCCCTGTGGCCGGGGGGTTGTCCAATGAGTTTCGGGCCGGGGTGGGTCCGCCGTGCGGTGCGGGGGGCGCGGGGGTAACCGTCGCGGTGGGCGGGGCGGTCGCACCGGCGGCTGTGCAGCGGCGGCCCAGGCGGGTGAAGGCGGCCTTGAGTTCGGGCGGGCCGACGACCTCGATGCCGGTGTCGAAGAGGCCGACGGTGGCGGCGAGGCCTGCCCATGACCACGCGCCCAGGGTGAGCCGGCAGCGGTTCGGGCCGAGTTCCTCGACGACTCCGTCACGGGCGTATGGGGACACCTCGGCGGCGGGCAGGTCGAGGATCACCTCGCCGCGGCAGGGCCAGTTCCCCGAGCCGTCGGAGCCCCGGAACCTGGCGGCGACGAAACAGGAGACCTCGCCCCCGGGCAGTTCGCGCGGGGTGAAGCGGGGGCCCGTGGGGGTGCGCGGGGTGATCCGGTCCGCGCGGAAGGTGCGCCAGTCCTCGCGGTCGAGGTCCCAGGCGACGAGGTACCAGCGTCCGCCCCGGGTGACGAGATGGTGCGGTTCCACCCGGCGGGGCGGGGGTCCTGCGGGGTCCTGCCCGCCGTGTTCGGACGGGAAGGCGGGGGTGTAGTCGAAGCGCAGTACCTCCCGGGCGTGGACGGCGTCGCTGAGCGTCAGGAGCACGCCGCTGTCGGCCTGGGGGTCCGGGCCGGCTCCCGGCCGTTCGACGGCAGTGACCTGGAGGGTGTCGACGCGGTGGCGGAGCCTGGCGGGCATCACCTGGCGGACGGTGTTCAGCGCGCGCACCGCGGCCTCCTCGATACCGGCGCCGGTGGTGGTGGCGATCCGGAGGGCGACCGCGAGGGCGACGGCCTGCTCGTCGTCGAACAGCAGCGGCGGGAGGTCCGTGCCGGCGCCGAGCCGGTAGCCGCCGTCGGGGCCCTTGACGGCCACGATGGGGTAGCCGAGCTCGCGCAGCCGGTCGACGTCACGGCGCACGGTGCGCGGGCTGACGTCCAGCCGCTCGGCCAGCAGCGCCCCCGGCCAGTCCCGGCGTACCTGGAGCAGGGAGAGCAGGGCCAGCAGTCGCGCTGATGTCTTCGGCATGGAGTCCATGGTGCCCCGAGTGGAGGACACATCCTGACCTCCACGGCTGTCACGGTGGTCCCGTACCGCAGGACGACGAGCACGACCCGAGAGGCTTCCTCACCATGGCCATCACCCCCACGCCGGGCACCACCACGACCGGCAGCGCTGCCACGGCCGCGGCCGCTTCCCAATCCGCCGTCGACGCGGAGCGGGCCGATCTGCTCGCCGCCCTCGCATCCGCGCGCTCCGCCCTGACCGTCACGACGCAGGGACTGAGCGACGAGCAGGCGGGTGAGCGGTCCACGGTCAGCGCGCTGTGCCTGGGCGGGCTGATCAAGCACGTCGCGTCCATCGAAGAGGGGTGGATGCGCTTCGTGCTCGAGGGACCCTCGGCGATGTGCCACGACCTGCCCGACGGCGTCACCTGGGCCGACCTCGCGGCCGGTACCGCACGCGAGGTCCCGCAGTGGGCGATCGACCACCGGAACGCCTTCCGCATGCTGCCCGGTGAGACCCTCGCCGGGATCGTCGCCCGGTACGAGCGGGTCGCCGCCCGGAGTGAGGAGATCATCGCCTCCGTGCCCGATCTGTCGGCGGCGCACCCGTTGCCCGAGGCGCCGTGGAACGAGCCGGGAGCGGTGCGCAGCGTGCGCCGGGTGCTGACGCACCTCGTCGCGGAGACGTCCCAGCACGCCGGGCACGCGGACATCCTGCGCGAGACCCTGGACGGGCGGACGTCGAGCTGACGGACCCGTCCCGGCCTCACCGCGTTGTACGGAACCGAAGGGAACGGTGTCACCGTGACGACACATGGACAGGCGCATCGCCGGGTGATCCGGTGACCGTACTGGATGTCCGGGCGCTCAACCGCGCCATGCTCGCCCGGCAGTTGCTGCTCGACCGCGCCGAGATGCCGGCACAGGGCGCCGTGGCGCACCTCGGGGGTCTGCAGGCGCAGGAACCGCAGGAGCCGTTCGTCGGGCTCTGGTCGCGGGTGCGGGGGTTCGAGGCGCCCGCGTTGTCGGACCTGCTGACCGGGCGGGGCGTGGTGCGGGCCCATCTGATGCGCCGGACGGTGCATCTCGTCACGGCCGACGACCTGCTGGCCTGGCGGGCCCGGCACCACGCCATGCTGCGCCAGCGGGTGCTCGGCGTCTACCGCCGTGAGCTCACCGGGGTCGATCTCGGTGAGCTCGAGTCGGCCGGCCGGGAGTTGATGTCCGACGGGGAGCCGCGTTCGATGGGCGGCCTGGCGCGGGAGCTCGCGGGGCGCTGGCCGGAGCCGGGGCCGCGCGCGCTGGGAGAGATGCTGCTCGCCGCCTTGATCCCGGTGGTTCAGACGCCGCCGCGCGGGCTGTGGCGGACGAAGGGCCCGGTCCGCAACGCCCTGGTCTCCTCGTGGCTGGGCCGCGACGTCGACCCGCTCCCCGCGGACGGCTCGGACCCGGTGGGCCGGGCACTGGTACGGCGCTACCTGACGGCGTACGGTCCCGCCGCCACGGCCGATCTGCGCGCCTGGTCCGGTCTGGCCGGGCTGCCGGCCGCGGTCTCCGCGCTGCGCGGGGAACTGGTGTCGTTCCGCGACGAACGGGGCCGGGAACTGCTGGACCTGCCCGGCCTGCCGCGCCCCGATGCCGCGACGCCGGCCCCGGTGCGGTTCCTGCCGGCGTTCGACAACGCGATCCTCGGCTACCACGACCGGGGACGCGTCGTCGACGACGCGCACCGCGGTCTGTCGGTCACCGGTGCCCGGGTGGTGCTGGTCGACGGGCGGGCCTCCGCGACCTGGGAGTTCGGTGAGGGCACTGTGGTGGTCACCCCGCTGCGCCGTTTGTCCCGGGTGGACCGGGCCGCGGTCACCGAGGAGGGGAGCGCGCTGGCGTCGTTCCTCTCCGACCGGGAGAGTGACCGCGTGCGGATCGACGCGTCCTGATCGGCACGTGCCGGACGACCCGTCAGCCCGCGTTCCCACCAGCAGTTCCACCAGGGTTCCGTCCGGGTTCCCTGCTGGTTTCGGCCCGGTTCCCTCCGGATCCGGTTGCGCGCGTTCCGTGTCGGTGGCGTACGGAAGGCAGGCGTGTGAGGGTCTGGTGAGGGTCGCCGAGTGAGGCACGGGGCATGCGTTTTGTGCATATGCAGCTGATAAGATCATCGGACTTTCAGTAGACTGACGGCGCGTCATGAACGCGTACGGGGGACAGTCTCTAAGGCCCCATCGCCAAGGAGTGAGGTGTGGTCCGCCCGTGGACCCGAGCCGTTCGACGGCCGGGTCGCTCAGTACGGATCGGCGGACCTCCCGCATTCCCGGCGCGATGCGACTTGAAGAGAGTCTCATGACGTCATTGATCCGGGATCCACTGTTGTGGATCTTGCTGGTAGTGCTCATCATTGCGTCGTTCGCAGTGATGAGGGCGCGGAGAACCAATCTGGCTCTCCGCAGAACGAGGAAGGACCTGGAAGCAAGCCTGGGGCAGACCCAGGGTCAACTCGCCCAGCAACAGGGGCAGATCGCGGCGCTCAACGCGCGGCACCAGGGCGACCTCGCCGACGTCCGCGCGGATGCCGAGTCGTCGACCAAGGCCGTACTGAAGTCTGCGATGGGAACGCTGCAGTCCCTCGCCGAGGAGCAGCAGCTGCTGCTCGACGAACTGCTGAAGAAGTACGGCAACGACACCGAGGTCCTCGCCGACCTGATGTCGGTGGACCACACCGGCAGCCAGTTCAGCCGCCGGGCCAAGGGCATCTCCGTACTGTGCGGCGGATGGCTGGGCCGGCGTGACGGCGCGGCGACCGTGTACGACGTGGCGCGCAGCGCCCAGGGGCGGATCAAGGACTTCAACCGGGTCGGCATCCATGCCCAGGTCAGCGTCTCCGTCTCCACGAAGGCCGTCGAACCGGTGGCCGTCGTGCTGGCCGAGCTGCTGGACAACGCGACCACCTACAGCGCTCCGGGCACACCGGTCGAGGTCAACATCCAGGCCGTCCCGACGGGTGTGTGCTTCATCGTCGACGATGCCGGACTGGGCATGGACCAGGAGACCAAGGACCGGGCGGCGGCACTGCTGTCCCCCGAGGGCGCGGTCGACATCACGAGTCTGGGTGATCCGCCCCGGTTCGGGTTCGCGGTGTGCGGCATGCTCGCGGCGCGGTACGGCTTCGCCGTCTCCGTAGGCTCGGTGTCCCCCTACGGCGGAGTGCGTGCAGTGATCCGTGTACCGGAAAGTCTTCTTGCCGCCGAGGCGCCCGCGCCTGCCGAGCCCGTTCAGGAATCCTCCGGGGAGGAGGCCGCCCCGCAGCGGCTCGCTCCCGTGCCGGTGGGTCCCTCCCATGTGGTGGGCAGGACCAACGGCGGACTTCCCAAGCGCCGTCGGCGACAGGGCTCCATCTCGGTGGTGCCCTCGCCGGACGCCACGGCCCCTGCCGACGAGCCCACGCCCGAGCAGGCCAGCGAGGTGACCGCGTCGCGCCTCGGCGCGTTCGCGCGCGGCACCCAGCTCGGTCGGATCACGAACTCCATGGAAGGACCTGATCAGCGGTGAACACCGACCTGTCGTGGGTGCTGAACGACGTGCTCGAGGTGCGCGGTGCCCGTCACGCCGTCCTCGTCTCGGGTGACGGCCTGCTGCTGCAGCGTTCGGACGACATCTCGCGCGACGACGCGGAGACGAACGCCGCGGCCATGAGTTCCATGCAGTCACTCAGCCGCGCGGTCGCCGGTTTCGTCGGTTCGGGCAACGGCGTCTGGAAGCAGACGCTGCTGGAGTACGACGGCGGCTGGATCTTCCTGAGCGCCGCCGGTCAGGGCGCCTATCTGGCTGTCTCGGCGGCTCCCGACGTCGACATGGAAGCCGTCTCGTTCCGTATGCAGAAGACGGTGGTGGCGCTCAGCAAGGCGATGAGCGTCGCACCGCGCTCGGACCACGGTGGCGGCTCATGACGGCTCCCGGCGAGGAGGAATCCGTCTCCAGCGACTTCGTCCGCTCCTACGTCATCACCGGTGGCCGGAGCCTGCCGTCCTCGGACGATCTTGCACTGCACACCCTCGTCACGCTGGCTCCCGAGCGGACTCCTCCGCTCGGGGCCGGGCCCGAAGTGACGGCGATCTGGGACCTGTGCGCGGGGGGCTACCTGTCGGTGGCCGAGGTGGCGGGTCACCTCGGGCTGCCGGTCGGGGTGGCCCGCCTGTTGCTGACCGACCTGTTCGAGCAGGGGCACCTGCTCCACCGCGCCGAGCCGCCCCGGGCCCAGAACGTTGACAGAGCGACCCTCGAGAAGGTTCTGCATGGACTCCAATCCCTCATCAGCTGAGACGGCCCAGGGCTCCATCTACGTCTCCAGCGCGGTGACCAACGCCGCCAAGATTCTCGTCGTCGGGCATTTCGCCGTGGGCAAGACGACGCTCATCGGTTCGCTGTCGGAGATCACTCCGCTGCGCACCGAGGAGAAGATGACCCAGGCCTCCGTGCACGTCGACGACCTGCGGGGCGTGACGGACAAGACCACCACCACGGTCGCCCTGGACTTCGGTCGTCTCACGCTCAGCGAAGACCTGGTGCTGTACCTCTTCGGTACGCCGGGCCAGCAGCGCTTCATGCAACTGTGGGAGGACATGGCCCGCGGTGCGCTGGGAGCGCTGCTGCTGGTCGACCCCGCGCGGCTGGAGGAGACGTTCCCCGTCATCGACCTCGTCGAGGGGTACGGCCTGGAGTACGCCATCGCCGTCAACACCTTCAATCCGTCCGCCACCTACAGCGAGGCGGAGGTGCGTGAGGCGCTCGACCTGCTCCCGGACACCCCTGTCGTCTACTGCGACGCCCGCGACCAGCAGTCCTCCGCGCGGGCGCTGATCGCGCTGGTCCGGCATCTGCTCGAGCGCGCGGCCTGACCGTTCCGCGCCCACCCCGCCCGGGAGCGACCGCTCCCGGTACACCAAGGAAGACTTCATGGATCTTCAGCAGACCTCTGCGCCCACGGGCAGCAGATGCCCCATGCACGACGCCTCGTTCGCCGCCGATCCGCAGGCGCTCTACGACCAGTTGCGGGCCCACGCTCCGGCCGGTCCGGTCGAGCTCGCCCCGGGGGCAGACGCCACGCTGGTCGTGGGGCACGAGATGGCGCTGCGCGTCCTGCAGAACACCGAGCTCTTCGCCCGCGACGCCCGCCGCTGGAAGGCCCTGAACGAGGGGCGCATCGGGATGGACAACCCGGTGCTGCCGATGATGGCGTACCGGCCGAACTGCCTGTTCACCGACGGTGCGGTGCACCTGCGGCTGCGCAAGGCGGTCACCGACAGCCTGGCCAGGCTCAACATCACCCGGGTCCGCCGGGACGTGGAGCCGATCGCCGACTACCTGCTCGACCAGTTCAGCGAGCGGGGCCGTGCCGATCTGCTCAACGACTACGCCAAGCTGCTGCCGCTGTTGCTGTTCAACAAGCTGTTCGGCTGCCCCGCGGACATCGGTGACACCCTCACCACCGCGATGTCGGCGATCTTCGACGGCAAGAATGCCCTGCGCGCCAACGAGGACCTGACCGCCTGCCTCATGGAGCTGATCGCCCTCAAGCGGCGCCAGCCCGGCGAGGACATCACCTCGTGGCTGATCCAGCACCCGGCCGGGCTGACCGACGAGGAGCTGAAGGACCAGCTGGTGATGCTGATGGGCGCCGGGGTGGAACCCGAGCGCAACCTCATCGGCAACGCCCTGGTGCTGCTGCTGTCCGGCGCGGGCGGCCGGCAGAGTGGCATGATGATCGAGGAGGCCCTCGATCATGTGCTGTGGAACGAGACGCCGATCGCCAACTACGCGACCCACTACCCGGTCCAGGACGTCGACCTGGGCGGCCACGTGGTGGAGGCGAACACCCCGGTCGTCATCTCCTTCGCGGGCGCCAACAGCGATCCCGCGCTCGCCGAGGCCCGTCGCACCCACAGCAAGGGCGCGCACCTGGCGTGGGGGGCCGGACCGCACGCCTGCCCCGCCAAGGACCCCGCGACGGTGATCGCCACCACCGCGATCGAGCGGCTGCTCAACGCGCTGCCCGACCTGGCGCTGGCCGTGCCGCAGGAGGAACTGCAGTGGCGGCCTGGGCCGTTCCACCGGGCCCTGGTGGCACTGCCCGCGACCTTCAGCCCGTCACCGGCCACGCGCATGGCGGCGGCTCTGCAGAGCCGTGCCTCGGAGCCCGGTACGGAGCAGCCCCTGGCCGTGGCGCAGTCCGTGCCGGCGCGGCAGGAACCAGGACGGAAGAAGGGATTCTGGAGCAGTTTCCTCGATGTCTTCCGTGTCTGATGCACGGCATGTGACAGGAGCAACACTCTGGGGCGCATGACGGAGGAGGGTGGAAGGGTAGGTTCCGGCGGTACCGGCAGCCCCAGCCAAAGGAGCTCTGCGTGACCGCCGTTGGCGACATACGTGGCATCAGCACCATCCCCGGCACCACGACCACCGACCGCCGAGCCGTCATCTCCCTCCTCCGTCGGCTGCGTTCCGGCGAGGGCCAGAGCAACCCTCTTCCCATCTGGTCGGAACTGCGTTCCATGGGAGACGTCGTACGCGCCCCCTGGGGCGGCTACTTCGTCACCGGATTCGAGGCGTGCAGCCAGGTCCTGCGCGGCAGGAACTGGCTCGTCCCCGACTTCGCCTGGCAGGAGCGCCAGCCCGATCAGGAGCGCTGGGAGGCCCCGGCCACCCGCGAAATGACCAGGACCCTGCCCCGGCTCAACGCCCCCGCCCACACCTGCCAGCGGCGGGCCCTGGGCAATCCCTTCGACCGCTCCGCGCTCGAGGAGCTGCGTCCCGCGATCGCCGCCCTGACCTCGGGCCTCCTCGACGACCTCGCGGACCGGCTGAAGGCCGACGGGGAGGCCGACTTCGGGACCCTCGTCGGTGAGCAACTGCCCATCCGCACCGTCGGGCGGTGGCTCGGTCTCGACCCGGAGGACCATGCGCGCATCCTGAGTTTCACCCATCGGCAGGTGTACGCGCAGGAGTTGCTCCCCACCAAGAGCGAACTCGCGATATCGGCCCAGGCCACCCTGGAGATGCGGGCCTATTTCACCGAACTGATCCGGCACCGTCGCGCGAACCCCGGCCACGACGCCCTCACCGGCTGGATCCACTACTGGGACGCCCAGTACCCGGACGACCGGGCCGCCGCGGACCGGATCATCTACGACCTGACGATGTTCATCACCATCGCCTCCCTGGAGACCAGCGCGGTGCTGATGACCAACGCCGTCTGGCTGCTGACCCAGGATCCGTCGCGCGCAGCCTGGCTGCGGCAGCATCCGGAGCACATCGACGACGCGATCGAGGAGACGCTGCGCTACGACCCTCCCGTGTTCGTCAACTCCCGTATCGCCGCGGACGACACCGTCCTCGCCGGGGTGCCCGTCGCGAAGGACACCACCGTCCACGTCCTGTACGGTTCCGCCGCCCACGACCCCCGCCGCAACCCTGACCCCGGTGTCTTCGACCTCCGGCGCAACGGAGGGCACCTCACCTTCGGCGGCGGCGCGCACTACTGCCTGGGAGCGGGCCTCGCCCGGCTCGAGGCACGCGAGCTCCTCACCCAACTGCTGGAACGATTCCCCACCTTGCGGCCCTCCGCTCCCCCTTCGTACGACACCTCCCGTGTCGTCTTCCGCCGCATCACCTCCCTGAAAGTGACCGTATGACTGCCCCGCCCCTGTCCGGCCTGCCCGACGACCGGATGCTCAAGACCCTGCGCGCCCACCGGCAGGGTCCTGTCCTCACCGTCGAACTGAACGTTCCCGAGCAGGGAAACGCCGTCACCGACGCCATGCTCGACGACCTCCTCGCCGTGCTCGACGACCAGGATCCCGCGGTGCGTGTCCTGGTCCTGGCCGGTGCCGGGCAGGACTTCTGTCTCGGCGGGGACCGCGGCGAGTTCGCCGAACACCTCACCCACGATGCCACCGGTGGCGGCATCCGGGTCTCCGGTGTGAAGGCGCGGCGGGTGTGCGACGCGCTGACCTCGCACCCCGCCGTCACCATCGCCCGTGTGCAGGGCAAGGCGATCGGGGCCGGCCTCGCCCTCGCCCTCGCCTGCGACCTGCGGGTGGGTGCCGACACCGCGACCTTCCGGCTGCCCGAACTCGCCCTCGGTCTGCCCACGGCGTGGGGTGGCCTGCTGCCACGGCTGATCAGTGAGGCCGGAGCCGCGTCCGTGCGTGAACTCATCCTCACCGGCCGGGCCTTCGACGCCCAGGAGGCCCTCGGCCTGTCGATCCTCCAGCGGGTCGTGCCCGAGGAAGCGCTCGACGACGCGGTCGACGCCTGGGCCAGACCCGTCCTGCGACGGCCGGCACCGGCTCTGCGCGTCACCAAGACACTGCTCAACTCCCTGACCGCGTCCACCCGTCTCGCCGATGCCTCGGTACTGGATCCCGAACTGATGGCAGCGGTCGTCAGCGAACTGCACCATACGCGCACGATCCGCTGACAACGCGCTGATCACGCTCTTCGCAGCGTTGCCGGCCCCTGGAACGCGCCGACTTCCGGGGGCCGTTACTGTTCCCGTCGTCCTGGGCCGGGGTCGAGGGGCGCGAGGGCCTCAGTCCAGGACCGCGACGGCCTCGATCTCGACCAGGTGGTCGGGGATGTCCAGTGCCTGTACGCCCACCAGCGTGCCCGGCGCCGCCGGGGTGATTCCCAGCTTCTGCGCCGCGCGGGTGGCGCCCTCCATGAACTGCGGCATCTTGTCGGGCGTCCAGCCGACGACGTAGACGGTCAGTTTCACGGCGTCGGCGAACGTGGCGCCGGCCGCGGCCAGGGCGGTGCCGACGTTGAGGTAGCACTGCTCGACCTGGGCGGCGAGATCGCCCGCCCCGACGGTGACGCCGTCGGCGTCCCAGGAGACCTGCCCGGCGATGAAGACCATCCTGGAACCGGACGCGATCGCCACCTGCCGGTAGACGTCGATCTCCGGAAGTCCCTCGGGGTTGATCAGGGCGATGGCCATGCTGTTTGCCTCCTTGTGCCGTGAGCCCGCGGGCTCGCTGCCACCGGGCCGGTGACGGTCCCGGCGGTCGATCCTGGTCACCTGTGGTTACTGGGAAACCGTAAGAGAGTGAACGCTGACATGGAAGAACGCACTTTCTGGTGACTGAGGAACCAAAAGGTGACCCAGCACGGAACCCGCGTCACGCGGGAGCGCGTCCTGGAAAGAAGGATCATGCGGGCGGGGCGGCGGGACAGCGGGGAGAAAACGGGGGGCGGCGGACGGTGGGGCGCGCGGCGGGTCGGTCCGGACGCGAGGGCGGGTGATCGCGGCGGTCGCGGCGCTGACGGCGGGACCGCTGGTGTTCCACCGCGCGATGCCCAACTCCGTGGGCCGGGCGGGCAGTCTGCCGGAGTCGTTCCTGCCCTGGCTGGGGATGGCGGTCGTGGTGCTGTTCGCGGCGGCGCTGCTGCGGCGTTCGGCGACCGCGCTGCTGGCCCTGCTGCTGTCGGCGACCGCCTGGACGTATCTCTTCGGCGGGCTGCTCCTGCCCGAACCGCGGGCCGGCGCGCGGCACCTGGTGGTGGTGCAGCACGACGTCAGTGACGAGAACACCGACCCGGCGGGCACCGCCCGTGCCCTGGCCGGCGCCGGCGCCGACCTCATCGCGCTGGAGGAACTGGTGCCGGCGGCACTGCCGGTCTACGAGCGAACACTCGCCCGGCGCTACCCGTACCACGAGGTCCGGGGCGCCGTCGGCCTCTGGCCGAGGCATCCGCTCACCGATGCCCGGCTGCTGTCAAGCCCCCGGGGATCACCGAGGCGTGGAGTCGGGGGCTGCGGGCCGTGGTCCGTGGCCCCCACGGGGACATCGCGGCCCAGGTCGCGCCCCTGCCCTCGATCCGGGCCGGGCCGGTCGGTACGAGGCCGGATCACCGGAGCCGTCGCCGTCGCGCAGCCAGTCGTGCAACCGGTGTCCGGCGATGCCAGCGAGGCGGCGGCGTCGTCCTCCGGGCCGGCGATGAAGCCGTCGAGAGACATGGACATGTACAACACGAGTCGCGCCATGACGTCCTTCGGGAAGGGTTCCGGGTCCTCCGTGAAGTGAGACCACCGCGGGCGTACGGACCCATCGGTCCCGCGCGGCAGGCGGGTGAGCGTGCACGCGGCGGCGGGTGCCGTGGGGCAGACTGAATTCATGGGCGACCTCAATGCCCCCGGGGCACCGTCACGTCGCTTCCCCCCGGAGCCGGAGAGCGTGGCAAAGGCTCGGCGGTTCGTGCGGGCCACACTCGGCGACGCCGCACCGGGGACGGTGGACACCGCGCAGCTCCTGGTCAGCGAGCTGGTGACGAATGCGGTACTGCACGCACGCACCGAGATCGAGGTGACGGCACGGGCCGGCGACGACGGGGTCCTGGTGCGGGTGAGCGATCGGCGGCCGGAGCGCGGGCTCGTGCCGTACGAGAGTCCCGCGTACACCGGTTCGGGGCAGGGGCTGGCTCTGGTCGAGCGGCTGGCGTCCCGGTACGGCGTCGACACGGGCGACGCGGGCAAGACGGTGTGGTTCGAGCTGCGGCCCGAGGGATCACCGTCGCCGTCGGGCGGGTGGGCGACCGCTCCACCCCGTTGGGGGCCGGGTGAGACCGTGACGCTCCTCGATGTACCGGCGACGCTCTGTCTGGCCTGGACGCAGCACCGGCACGCGCTGCTGAACGAGGCCGCCCTGGCCCTGGCCGCCGGAGACGTCCCGGGTGTGACGGCGGAGGACCTCGCGGTGGCCCTGGACATGAACGACGTGATCAGCGCGGGGGTGACGGCCGCGCTGCGGCGGCAGCACGGCGAGGCGGAGCTCGGGTCCCTGCCCCTGTGGGTGCCGTCGGACGCCGGACCTCCGATGGAGACCTTGCGCGTGGTTCTCGACATGGCCGAGGAGGCTGCCCGCGACGAGCGTCTTCTGACACTGCCGGCGCTTCCGCGCGGTCGGGGCTTCCAGGAGTGGCTGCTGGGCCAGATCGGCGACCAGCTCGCCGGGGAACGACCCACGGCGTGGACGGTGATGCCCCGGGAACCGGGCGCCGGTGCCTCGGAGCCGGTGCTGTGGGATGCCGGTCAGGTGCAGGCCAGCGGGGTCGCGACGATCGCCGCCGACGAGTCGAACCGGATCATCGCGGTCAGCGGACCGGCGGCGGACCTGCTCGGCTGGCCCGTGGACGATCTCATCGGGCAGCCGCTCACCTCGCTCATCCCCGAGCATCTCCGCAGGCGTCACACCGTGGCATTCACGTCCTTGCTGCTCAACGGGCGGCCGCGGATCCTGGGCCGGTCGCTGCCGCTCCCCGCGTTGCACCGCGACGGTGGGCTGGTCCCCGTCCGGCTGTTCGTCGAGAGTCAGGAGACCACCGACGGCCGCACCGTGTTCGTGGCCCGGCTCTCCCCGAGGGGATCGGTGCCGTCGCCCCCGGCCCGTCCGCCCGGCCGGATGCGGCCCGGGGCCCGGCGGGAGGCGGGAGGCGCCCTCTGGTCCGCCTCCTCCGGACGGGACCGGAGAACGGGCGTGGGCCGGGCCGGCGGCGCATCCGAGCTGGAACGGCTTTCCCTGCTGGCCGACACGGGGGCCGCCCTGGGCTCCCTCGCGGACCTGAACGAGGGCCTGCGAAGGGTGGGCCGGATCCTGACCCGTTGGCTGGCCGACTGGTGCCTGGTGGACCTGTTCACGGCACAGGACGAGGTGGAGCGGGTCTGCGTCGTGCACCGTGCGCCCCGGGGGCCGTGGCCCGAGGAGTACGAGGGCCGGCTTCCGCCGCTGTCCGAGACCGCCCGTGGACCGCTGGCCCGCGCGCTGCGCGGGGCGGGACCCCTGCTGTTCACCAATCCCCCGTCCCCGGGCCTGGCCGCGAGCCCGCTGGACGCCCACTACGTGGACCTGTTCCGGGAACTGGGTGCGAACAGCGCGGTGGTCGCCCCGCTCCGGTCGCCCCGGAAGGTCATCGGCGCGCTCACCATCGCCCGCAAGGGGCGGGGAAGGCCGTTCACCGAGGAGGATCTGCCGCTGGTCGACGAGCTGGTGCGCGCGATCGCTCTCCGGGTGGACAACGCCCGCCTCCACCAGGAGACGCGGACGATCGCCGAACGCCTCCAGCGCTCGCTCCTGCCTACGCTGCCCGAGATCCCGCGTCTCCAGCTGGCCGCCCGCTACGCGGCCTCCTCCACCACGGCCGAGGTCGGCGGCGACTGGTACGACTGCTTCGCCCTGCCCGACGGGGACACGGCGCTGGTCATCGGTGACGTCGCCGGGCACGATCTCGACGCGGCCATCGCCATGAGCCAGCTGCGCAGCATGCTGCGCGGTATCGCCGTGGACCGGCAGGAGCCGCCGGGGGAGGTCCTGCGCCGCCTGGACATGGCGAACCACACCCTGCGCCAAGAGGCCACCGCGACCTGTGTATACGGCCTGATCAAGGAACTCGGGAACGGCCTCTGGCAGTTCATGCACTCGTCCGCGGGCCATCTGCCGCCGCTGCTCGTCAGCCCGGACGGCCGCACCCGCTACCTGGAGGACGGGGCGGGGCTGCTGCTCGGCGTCGACCCCGATCCGGTCCGCCCCCAGGCCAACGACGCGATCCCGATCGGCTCGACCGTGCTGCTGTACACCGACGGCCTCATCGAACGCCGCGCCGAGTCCCTGGACCACGCCCTGGACCGGCTCCGCGGACACGCCTCCGGGCTGGCCCACGAGCCCCTCGACGTCTTCTGCGACGAGCTGCTCATCGGACTGGCCGCCGGCAGCGACGACGACATCGCGGTCCTCGCGGTCCGCCCCGGGCCTGTGCCCTGACCTGACGGCGCGTGCGGCGGGGCCGCTCAGCCGCCCGCCAGCGCGGTCAGCACCTTGTCCGGCGTCAGCGGGAGGTCGCGGAAGCGGATGCCGGTGGCGTGGTGCACGGCGTTGCCGATGGCCGCCGCCGTGCCGACTGTGCCGATCTCGCCGATTCCCTTGCTCCCCATGGGGTTGAGGTGGGTGTCCTCCTCGTCGATCCAGTGCGCCTCGACGCGGGGCACGTCGGCGTGCACGGGAACGTGGTAGGTCGCCAGATCCGATTCGGTGAAGTCGCCGAAGACGGTGTCCATCGTGCTGCCCTCGGTCAGCGCCATGCCCAGGCCCATGATCATGCCGCCGACGAACTGGGACCGCGCGGTGCGGGCGTTGAGAATCCGTCCCGCCGCATAGACACTCAGCAGCCGGCGTACCCGGACCTCGCCGGTGACGCGGTCCACGGTGGTCTCCGCGAAGTGCGCGCCGAAGGCGTGGCGCGCGTAGGGGCTGTCGGCGTCGGCCTGTCCCGTGGTGTCGGCGTGGACGGTGATCCCCTCGTCGGGCAGCCGACCCGTGCGGGCGGCGAGAGCATCCGCCAGCCGGGTGCACGCCTCGTGGACGGACCAGCCCCAGGAGGCGGTCCCGGAGGAGCCGCCGGCCAGCGGTGCGGAGGGCAGGTCACTGCTGCCGACCTCGGTCCGCACCCGGGCGAGGGGCACCCCGAGGGCGTCCGCCGCCACCTGGGCGAGCACCGTGCGGGCTCCTGTGCCGATGTCGGTGGCGTTGATCCGTACGACGAACGTTCCGTTCGGCAGCGCGCGTGCCTCGGCGGTGGACGGTGCCACGAGAACGGGGTAAGTGGCTGCCGCGACGCCCGTGCCGACGAGCAGAGGCCCTTCGGCGCGGGAGCGGGGCCGTGGGTCGCGCCCTGCCCAGCCGAACCGCCGCGCACCGTCCCTCAGGCACTCCGTGAGGTGCCTGCTGCTGAACGGCTTGCCGCTGTCCGGTTCGCGCTCCGGTTCGTTGAGAAGGCGCAGCTGTATCGGGTCCATGCCCAGTTCGTCCGCCAGCTCGTCCACCGCGGACTCCAGGGCGTACATCCCGGGTGCCTCGCCGGGGGCGCGCATCCACGAGGGGATGGGCACGTCGAGGCGCACCAGCCGGTGGAGCGTACGGGAGTGGGGTACGGCGTACATCGTGCGGGCGGGTACCGCCGCCTGCTCCACGAACTCCTTGATGCGGGAACTGTGGGTGACGGCCTCGTGGGTCAGGCTGGTCAGCCGGCCGTCGGTCCCGGCGCCCAGGCGGAGCCGGTGCAGGGTGGGCGCCCGGTGGCCGACGACGGCGGGAAGCTGCCGGCGGGGCAGGGCGACGGTCACGGGCCTGGCCGTCCGGCGGGCGGCCATGACGGCGAGCACGACGTCGGGGCGTGGGGTGCCCTTGGAGCCGAAGCCTCCTCCGACGTGGTCGGCGACGACGGTGATCCGGTCCTCGGGGATCCCGAAGAGTGCGGCGAGCGCGGCGCGCACCGTGGTCGTCCCCTGGCTGGAGGTGTGGACGACGAGCCGGTCGCTCTCCCAGTGCGCCGTGCTCGTGTGGGGTTCCATGGGGTGGTTGTGCAGGGGCGGCACCCGGTAGGCGACGTCGACCCGGACGGGCGCGGAGGCGAAGGCGCCCTCGGGATCTCCGTGTTCCCGGCGGGCCGGGAAGCCGCCGTTGGCGGTGTCCGGCTCGTACGCGTCGGGGTGGTCCGCCCGCAGGGTCACGTCGTGCTCCTCCACGGCGTACTCGACACGGACCGCGTCCGCGGCCAGGCGCGCCTCCTCCAGGGAACGCGCCACGACGAGTGCGACGTACCAGCCCCGGTGCGGCACGCGGGGATCCTGCAGCACGGCCAGCATGGGGTCGTCGGGTTCGGTGATCCTGGGGGCGTCCTCGTGGGTGAGCACGGTCAGGACCCCGGGCAGGTCCAGGGCCGCCGCCGTGTCGATGGACGTCACCCGGCCGCGGGCGATCGTGGCGGTCACGGGCCAGGCGTGGGCGCGGCCCGGCAGCGGGTGCTCGGCGGCGTAGCGGGCGCTGCCGGTGACCTTCTGGCGCCCTTCGCGGCGCTCGGCCGGAGCACCCGTTGTGGGACCGGTGCCGGTCATGGTGTCCTCCTGTGGCGTGCCGGTTCAGGTCCTGGCGGGCGCGGCGAGCCGGGTCAGGACGTCCAGGGCGAGACCGCGGGCGAGGCCCACCTTGTACCCGTTGTCCCGCAGGGGACGGGCGGCCCGGAGTTCCAGGTCGACGCCCTGGGCGAGCGCGTCCGGTGTCGCCGGCCCGCCCCGCAGCGCGTCCTCGGCGCGGGTCGCCCGCCACGGCCGGTGGGCCAGCGCGCCGAAGGCGAGGCCCACGTGGGCGACGGTTCCGTCGTCCGACAGGTTCAGGACGGCGGCGACGGACGCCAGGGCGAAGGCGTACGAGGCCCGGTCGCGGGCCTTTCGGTAGGCCGAGGGCAGCGAGGCTGTGGCGGCGGGGAGCACCACACCGGTGATGAGTTCACCGGGACGGATCTCGGTGTCCCGCTCCGGATGGTCGTCGGGCAGCCGGTGGAAGTCGGCGACCGGGACGCTCCGGGCGCCCCCGGTGCCGTACAGCTCCACGCGCGCGTCCAGGGCGGCGAGCGCGACGGCCATGTCCGAGGGGTGGGTGGCGATGCAGTGGCCGGAGTGGCCGAGGACCGCGTGATCGCGGTGCGTGCCGTCAAGAGCGCCGCAGCCGCTGCCCGGTGCCCGCTTGTTGCAGGGTTTGGACACGTCCTGGAAGTAGGGGCAGCGGGTCCGCTGCAGCAGGTTGCCGCCGGTGGTGGCGGCGTTGCGCAGCTGGCCGGAAGCACCCGAGAGGAGCGCCTGGGACAGCGCGGGATACCGGTCGCGGACCAGGGGGTGGGCCGCGAGGTCGCTGTTGCGGACGGTCGCGCCGACACGCAGGGAGCCGTCCGTCAGCTCCTCGACCGTGTCCAGCGGCAGGCGGCTCGTCCCGACGAGGAGGTCGGGCCGCTCCACACCCAGTTTCATCAGGTCGACGAGGTTGGTGCCGCCGCCGAGACAGCGGGCGCCCGGGTGCGCGGCGAGAGCTTGGGCGGCTTCCTCCACGGTCGTGGCCCGCAGGTATCCGAAGGGTTTCATGGGATCACGTCCTGCACGGCCTCGACGATGCGCGGATAGGCACCGCAGCGGCACAGATTGCCGCTGAGCCGCTCGCGGATCTCGGCGGCGTCCAGCGCGGCCGGCCGCTCCGGCGGTGTGGCGGGGTCGGTGGCGTGGGAGGGATGGCCGGCCGCGGCCTCGGCGAGGACACCGACGGCCGAGCAGATCTGCCCCGGCGTGCAGTACCCGCACTGGAAGGCGTCCCGGTCGAGGAACGCCCGTTGCAGGGGGTGCAACTGGTCACCGTCGGTGAGTCCTTCCACCGTCAGCACGTCGCAGCCGTCCAGCGAGACGGCCAGTTGCAGACAGCTGTTGACACGGCGGCCCTCGACCAGCACCGTGCAGGCGCCGCACTGGCCGTGGTCGCAGCCCTTCTTGGCCCCGATGAGGTCCAGATCCTCCCGCAGAAGGTCCAGCAGGGCTCGCCGGTGGTCGATCAGGAGGGTGTGCGGCTTTCCGTTGACGTTGAGTGTCACTTCGGAGCGGTGCGCGGCCGGCGGGGCGCTGCCCGTGCCGTCGGCACCGTCGTCGTGCGGGGCGCTGTCCATGGCGTCGAAGAACCTTCCGGACGACCGTGGTGCGGTGGGGGTGGGGATGGCGCGGTCGGGGTGGCACCGGCCGGGGATGCCGTACCCACCGCGTATCCATGTCGTGGCACCTGACACGTGCCGCCTTCCTTTCGGAGTGAAGGGACAGGGAGGAGCGCGGGGAAAGGGGCGGAGGGCGGGGCGGTTCCGTGGGGTGAACCTTGCTTGGGGTGCGGGCGTGACGCACGCTGGTGCCATGAGCACGGGCCCCACTCTCATCACCTCCGTGCAGCGCGCCTTCCGCTTGCTGGAGGCGGTGAGCGCGCACGAGACCGGCGCGCCGGCGAAGCAACTGGCGCGCGAGGCGGGGCTGCCCCTGGCCACCGCCTATCACCTGTTGCGCACGCTGGTCCACGACGGATACCTGCGCAAACTGGACGACGGCGGGTTCGTCCTCGGCGAGCGGCTGCACACGCTGCACACCGACGGCCGCGGTCAGGCCCTGCTCAGCCGCGTCCGGCCGACGCTCGCCGCCCTGCGGGACGATCTCTCGGCCGCCGCCTACCTCACCTTCTACGAGGACGGCGAGATCCGGGTCGCCGAGATCGCCGACGGTCCCCGCGCGCCCCGGGTGGACCTCTGGGTCGGCTTCGAGGACGCCGGGCACGCCACCGCGCTGGGCAAGTCCGTCCTGCGCGAGCTGGACGACGCGGCCCGCCGGGACTACCTGTCCCGGCACACCTTGAACGATCTCACGCCCCGCACGGTCACCACCGCGCCGGAACTGCTCCGCCGGCTCGACTCGAGCCCGGTGGCCCCCGTCGTCACGGACCTGGAGGAATACGCGCTGGGCACGGTCTGCGCCGCGATCCCCGTCTACAGCGGGGACACCCTCGGCTCGCTCGGTGTGTCCCTGCGGGTGGACCGGCTCTCCCGGCTCGAGGAGATCCGGGCGCGGCTCATTGCCACCGCCGACCGCATCACCCGGAGCCTCTCTCTCACTATCTGAAAATCATCCTCTTGTGACGGCCGGTGCGCACCGACTTTCCTGGACAAGCAAGACGTCAAGGGACGTGCGCCGTGCACAGTGAGGATTGCGGACGACACATGAGTCACGCCCGACAGCATCGTGGCGATCACCGGCCGGTGCGGAGTTTCCGGGCCCGGAGGGCCGGCCGTCCGTCGTTCCCCCGGACCTGGGCGCTCGCACACCGGGCCACCGGTACGCCCGTACTGCCCTTACTGCTCGTCTGCGTCATCACGGTCACCGACCTGGTCGGTGGTACCGGCCTGATCTGGCTGCCCCTGCTCGCCGCCGGACCGGCGCTGGCGGCCGCCACCTGCGGATGGCACGGAGTCGCCGGGGTCGGCCTCCTCGCCACGCTGCTGAGCGTCGTGCTCGGGGTCAGGGGCGGGGTGACCGGCGGGAATCTGGTCGCCGTGCTGGCCGTAGTGGCGAGCGTCACCCTGGCCAGCAGCCTGGCCGGGGCGGTGCGCGCCCGTCGCGAGCAGGTCCTCGCGGCCGTCCGCTCCGTCGCCGAGACCGCGCAGCACGCCCTGCTCCAGCCGCCGCCGGCCACCGTCGGCCCGTTCCAGGTGGCCGTCCACTACAGTGCCGCCGCCGCGGAGGCCCGGATCGGCGGGGACCTCTACGCCCTGATTCCGACCCCTTACGGGGTGCGGCTGATCGTCGGCGACGTGCGCGGCAAGGGGCTGTCGGCCGTGAAGACCGCCGTACTGGTCCTCGGCGTCTTCCGCGAGGCGGCCTACGACGAGCCCGATCTGCTGGCCGTCGTCGGCAGGATCGAGCGGAGTCTGGCCCGTAACCTCGGTGACGACGACTTCGTCACCGCCGTGGTCGCCGGATACCCCGAGCCCGGACGCCTGGAGCTGGTGAACTGCGGGCACGCGCCTCCCCTGCTGGTCCGGGGCTCCGACGTGGTGGCGGTGGAAGCCGCGCGGCCGGCGCCGCCGCTGGGGCTGCGCGCCCTGGCCGGTGAGGCCCCCGGCCTCCAGGTGCTGCCCTTCGGCGACGGGGACCAGTTGCTGCTCTACACCGACGGGGTCACCGAGGCCCGCGACGCCGACCGCGCCTTCTACCCGCTCACCGAGGGGCTTGCCCGGCATCTGCACGACGATCCGGCGCGCACCGTCGCGGCTCTGCATGAGGAACTGCTGACGCATGTGGGCGGCAGGCTGCACGACGACGCGGCGCTCCTCCTGCTGCGCAAGCCCGCCGTCGCGGAGCCCGTCGTCGCAGAGCCCGCCCTCGTGGAGTCCGCCGCCGCCGGGACGGCAGCCACCGGACCGTCCGTCCCGGCGGCGGGGCTTGGCGGCGCACTCGGCGTCGGCGAACGGAGGCGCGCCGCCTGACAGCCGGACGGTGCACACCGCCCGCCCTGAAGTACCGCACCACGTGCCGGCGCCCCTGTGACGGCGAACGGTCCGGCCACCGCCGCGGCGGTCAGGGATCGGTCGTACGTCGCGGGTCACGCGTCGCCCGGGGTGGCAGCTCCCGACACCGCGCCCTTGCGGGGCGCTTGGGATACTGCTGTGATGTCGCCGACCCTGCCCCCCGACCCCATAACCGCCGACCCTCCCAAAGCGATCGCGCGTCCGCTGCTCACCCAGTCGTGGCTCGACCTGACCTTCCTCCACTGGGCCGCGGACCCGGCCGACGTGGCGCCTCTGCTGCCGCCCGGCACCGTGCCCGACACCCTGGACGGCGTCACCTACGTGGGGCTGGTCGCCTTCCGGATGCACCGGGTCGGCTGGCTGCGCCTCCCCGGCATTCCGTACCTCGGAACCTTCCCGGAGACCAACGTCCGCCTCTACTCGGTGGACGAAAACGGGCGCCGGGGCGTGGTGTTCCTCTCCTTGGACGCCTCCCGGCTGCTTCCCGTGACGGTCGCCCGGATCGGCTTCCGGATGCCCTACCTGTGGTCCCGCATGGCCGTCCGGCACAGCGGCGACACCGTCACGTACACCAGCTCGCGACGCTGGCCCGGCCCTCGCGGTGCCCGCAGCCGCGTCACCGTGCGAATCGGTGAGCGGATCGGGGAACCCACCGAGCTGGAGCACTTCCTGACCGCCCGCTGGGGCCTGCACGGCACCTTCTTCGGCCGGTCGATGTACCTGCCCAACACCCATCCGCGCTGGTCCCTGCACCGCGCCGAGGTGGTCGAGTGCGAGGAGGACCTGGTGACGGCGGCAGGCCTGCCGAAGCCGGTGGGCGGCCCCGTGAGCGTCCTCTACTCCCCGGGCGTCCCCGCCCGCTTCGGCCGCCCCGCCCGCCCGGCGGGCATCCGGACCCCGTAACGGCCCTGGTCCCGTGCCCCCGTGGTCCCGCCTGCGGGTTCAGCCCTGCGGTTCCTGCGGCCGGATGTCGACCTCACGCAGGTTCTGGTCCTTGCGTTCGGTACGGGTCTCCGTGCGGTGGCCACGGGCGATGTAGTCCCGCACCACGACCTCGACGGCGTCCTGGGGCGACCCGACTCCGGCCAGCACCATGACTTCCACGACCAGCTCGGCGTCGAGCGTGACGGTGACCTTGGCCATGAGCTCCCCCTGCCGGTATCACCCGGGCTCCGCGTCGGCCCGGATCACCGCACTCTACAGGGGGCCGCGTCACCGTGCCCGGCGGGCACATCCACTCGCATCCCCGCGCACATGCCTCACTTCTCCCGGCATTCACCTGATCCTTCCCGAAGTCTTCCCCTGGCGAGCCGCAGGCGCTGAACTGCAGGACGCGGCCCATACCGGCACCACACAAAGACAACGTTGTCACCCAGTGAGAGCAGGGGCTTCGCCATGTGGAAATCCGCCAGACCGCATCCACCGACGCCCCCGCCGGGGCGCCGCAGACTCCTGGCCACCCTGGTGGCCCTCGGCACGCTCGTGACGGGGCCGGTTCCCGCGTCCGGCGCTGCCGCACAGGGCCGTGAGGTCGCCGCGTTCGACGCCGTCGACCCGTTCATCGGCACCGAACTGGACCCCACGCAGAACAAGGGGAACAGTGCGTACGGGAACACCTGGCCGGGCGCCACGGTGCCGTTCGGCATGGTGCAGTCCTCCCCCACCACGTACCGCTCCTCGGACGGCGACCAGAAGGGGGGTTACGAGTACACCGCCGACAGGATCCGCGGCTTCGGCATGACCCGGCTCTCCGGGACGGGCTGCGAAGGACGGTACAGCGGCTTCGACTTCCCGGTGCTGCCCTACACCGGTGAACTGCCCGGCGGCTCCCTGCCGTCCAGCCCGGCCGGGTCGATCACCGACTACTACCTGGGATTCGACCACGCCGGCGAGAAGGCGGACCCCGGCTTCTACTCGGTGGACCTCGCCAACGGGGTGGAGACCGAGCTGACCGCGACCACGCGCACCGTGGTGAGCCGGTACGACTTCCCCCCGGACGGTTCCTCCACGCTGCTGTTCGACGTGGCCGGTTCCAACAACCGGGTCTTCGGCAGCGAGGTGAACGTCGAGGGCAGGACCGTCAGCGGGTGGGTGGAGACCGCCTCGGTGTGCGACGAGGGCGGACGCTACCGGGCGTACTTCTCGACCACGTTCGACCGGCCCGTGAAGGCGCACGGCACCTGGCAGGGCGACGCGACGCGGCCGGGCGCGGACAGCGCCTCGGGCGGTGGCACCAAGCACGGGGCGGGTGCCTGGCTCGTGTTCGACCGCGGGGCGAAGGTCACCTCGAAGACCGGCCTCTCCTACGTCGGTGTCGCGAACGCGGCGCAGAACGCGGCCACCGAG
This sequence comes from Streptomyces sp. NPDC058632, assembly GCF_042717095.1. Taxonomy (NCBI): domain Bacteria; kingdom Bacillati; phylum Actinomycetota; class Actinomycetes; order Kitasatosporales; family Streptomycetaceae; genus Streptomyces; species Streptomyces sp. NPDC058632. Next base: position 80,619 of record NZ_JBHXQZ010000013.1, read on the forward strand.
ACCCGCGGCAAGGGCTTCGACCAGGTGCGCGCACAGTCCGCCCGGGTGTGGCGGGACGCGCTGGGCACGGTCGACGCCGCCGGCGGCAGCCGTGAGGAGCGGGTGAAGTTCTACACCGCGCTCTACCACGCGCTGCTGCACCCGAACGTCTTCGACGACGTGAACGGCCAGTACCAGGGCTACGACGGAAAGGTGCACCGGGCCGCCACCACTACGCCACTTACGCGGGCTGGGACATCTACCGCAGCCAGGCCCAGCTGATCGCCCTGCTGTTCCCGAAGGCCGGCAGCGACATCAACCAGTCGATCACCGACATGGTGCGCCAGACCGGCAGCTGGCCCAACTGGCCGCACCTCAACCAGGCCCAGCAGAAGATGAGCGGCGACTCGTTGCAGTCCGTCGTCGCCTCCATCGACGCGTTCGGCTCCACCGACTACGACCGGCGGGCCGCGCTCCGCCTGATGAAGTCCACACAGGACCTGCCCGCCGACGCGACGCTGCGGCGGCACGCCTACCAGTACGCGACGGCCGGTTTCATCGAGAACCGCAGGGGCGACTCCGCGACGTCGAAGACACTCGAGTACGCCGTCGACGACTTCGGTATCGCCCAGCTCGCCGGACGGCTGGGCGACCGGGCGACGTACGACCGGTACATGGCGCGGACGCAGAACTGGCAGAACGTCTTCGACGACGCCAGTGACCACATCCGCCCCCGGGAACTGCCCCGATCCCCAGAAGCTCTGGCTGGACATGCAGGGCCGCTGGCTGGACGCGGCCGTCGAGGACAACCCCGGCAAGTGGACGGTGGCGGTCTTCCACCAGCCGGTCTTCTCCGGTGCCGAGGGCCGCGACGAGAAGGCGGTGCGCGACGCCTGGCTGCCCGTGTTCCAGAGCAGCGGCATCGATCTGGTGCTGATGGGCCACGACCACGTGTACGCCCGCGGGTTCGCCGACGAGGACGCCACCGGCACGCCCGGCGTGACGACCGGGCCCGTCTACACGGTGGCCGTCTCGGGACCGAAGTACTACGAACTCGCCCCCGAGGACGACAACGTGTGGACCCGCAACGGTGCGACGCAGGTGGTCCGCGCCGGTCACACCTCCACCTTCCAGGGGATCAGGGTCACGCAGGACCGGCTCCACTACGAGGCCGTCGTCGCGGCCAAGTGGGACGACCGGTCGACCACCGACAAGGAGGTCGGCGAGGTGCTGGACTCGTTCACCGTCACCAAGTACGACGACGGCACCAAGTACGTGACGGAGAAGGGGGTCGAGGTGCCGCCCGCGCCGTAGACGGGCCGCTGAAGCGCAGCGATGGGCATCGGCCCGCGTTCCGTCCGGCTCCGTCCGGGTGGGCACGGGCCGATGCCGTGCCGGGGCCCCGGCGGCCCGGCGGCCTCACACGGTCGGGGGAAAAGGAGTCCGACGGGGCCGGAACGTGATCCTCCTGTTCCCGTTCGAGGCCCGCGACCGGCGATGATGTCGGTGACGTCCGCGTGCGCACAGCGGTCGTCCGTCCGTCGGGTCTGTGCCAGGAGCAGAGAGAGGAACTGCCACGATGAGCCACCAGAAGGTGCGCGATGTGATGAGCGACGCCGTCATCCGTATCCAGGGCGGAACGCCGTTCAAGGAGATCGCGCACCTGCTGCTCGAGTACGACATCACCGCCGTCCCCGTGGTCGACGTCGAGGACCGTCCGGTGGGCGTGGTGTCGGAGGCGGATCTGCTGCACAAGATGTGGGGCCGTCAGGAGGGCGATTCCGGTGGGTCCGGTGTGGTGCCCCGGCCGGAGAAGGCGTGGGCGACCGACGCCGCCGGACTGATGACGTCGCCCGCGCTGTGTGCCGCCGAGGACTGGAGCGTGGTGGACGCCGCCCGGGTGATGGCGCAGCACGGGATCAAACGGCTGCTGGTGGTCGATGCTGCGGGGCGGCTGAGGGGTGTGGTGAGCAGGAGCGATCTGCTGCGCGTCTTCGTGCGCGAGGACCGGGCGATCCGTACGGAGATCGTCGAGGACGTGCTGGTGCGGGCGCTCGGCGAGGCGCCCTCGGCGGTCGAGGTGAATGTGACGCACGGTCACGTCAGGCTCATCGGGCAGCTGTCGTCCCAGGCGATGGCCGGGGAGCTCGAGGAGCTGTGCCGCAACGTCGACGGCGTCGTCGACGTGGAGTTCCGTACGGTGCCCGGGGCCGGCGCCGACGGCCCGGCGCGGGCGGGCTGAGCACCTGCGGGGCCGGCCACGGCACCGGGAGCCCGGGAAGGGGCCGTCGCCGGACGGGACGGCCCCGGTGCCCGTCGTGCGGGGTGGCTCAGGGGTGCTGTGCGGCGATCATCCGCCGGTACCAGTGGTAGCTGTCCTTCGGGATGCGCCGCTGGGTGTCGTAGTCGACGCGGACGATGCCGAAGCGCTTGCCGTAGCCGTAGGCCCACTCGAAGTTGTCGAGGAGGGACCACACGTAGTAGCCGCGTACGTCGACGCCCCGGTCGATGGCGGCGCGCAGGGCGGTGAGGTGGTCGCGCAGGTAGGCCACGCGGTCGTGGTCGTGGACGGCGCCGTCGGTGACCCGGTCGTCCTCTGCGGAGCCGTTCTCGGTGATGTGGACGGGCGGCAGGGCGGCCCCGTACTGCTCCTTGAGGTCCACCAGCAGGTCGGTGAGGGTGTGGGGCACCACCGGCCAGCCCATCGCGGTGTGGCGGACACCGGGTGTCGGTGCCTCCTCGTACCGGTTGTCGGTGGCCACACGCCGGGCGGGGTCGCTCTCGCGGTACGGGGCGTCGGCGACGGTGATGGGGCGGTAGTAGTTGATGCCGAGGAAGTCCAGCGGCTGTGAGATCAGGTCCAGGTCGCCGTCGCGGCGGAAGTCCTGGCCGGTGATCAGCTCGCCCCAGGTGTCCTGTTCGGTGCCGGGGTAGCGGCCGGCCAGGATGGGATCGGTCCACGCCAGGTTGTGCAGGGTGTCGGCGCGGACGACGGCGGCCCGGTCGGCGGCGGAGTCGGTGGCGGGCAGGTGGTGGTCGAGGTTGAGGGTGATGCCGGCCTCGCGCACGCCGGCCGCCCTCAGTGCCTGTACGGCGAGGCCGTGGGCGACCAGCAGGTGGTGGGCGGCGGCCAGGGCGCCTCGGCCCTCGCGGGCGCCGGGGGCGTGGCGCCCGACGGAGTAGCCGAGGAAGGCGCTGCACCACGGTTCGTTGAGGGTGATCCAGCGCGGTACGCGGTCGCCGAGCCGGTCGGCGACCGCGGCGGTGTACTCGGCGAACCGCTCGGCGGTGTCGCGCACACGCCAGCCGCCCCGGTCCTCCAGGGCCTGCGGGAGGTCCCAGTGGTAGAGGGTGGCGGCGGGTTCGATGCCGGCGGCGAGGAGTTCGTCGACCAGGCGCTCGTAGAAGTCCAGACCCTTGGGGTTCACCGGTCCGCTGCCGTCGGGCACGACGCGGGGCCAGGCGACGGAGAAGCGGTAGGAGCCGACGCCGAGGTCGCGCAGCAGGGCGACGTCCTCGGGGTAGCGGTGGTAGTGGTCGCAGGCGGTGTCCCCGGTGTCGCCGCCCTCCACCAGGCCGGGGGTGTGGCTGTAGGTGTCCCAGATCGACGGGCCGCGGCCGTCCTCCCGGACCGCCCCCTCGATCTGGTAGGACGCGGTCGCGGCGCCGAGGACGAATCCGGGCGGGAAGCTCGGGAAGTCGGACATGCGCTGGGGGCCCTCCTCGGGGCGTGCGGTGGTCACTTGACGGAGCCTCCGGTGATGCCGGCGGCGATGTACTTCTGGGCGAGGACGAGCAGGATCGCCGCCGGCACGGCGGAGAGCACGGACGCGGCCATCACCGAGCCCCAGTCGCCGACGTGGGCGCCGATGTACTGGTAGATGCCCAGGGTGATCGGTTTGACGTCGTCGGTGGTGTTCAGGGTGAGCGCGAACATGAAGTCGCTCCACGAGAACAGGAAGGCGAACAGGCCCGAGGTGATCAGGGCGTTGCGGCTCATCGGCAGCACCACGCGGACGAAGGTGCGCACCGGGCCGGCGCCGTCGATCTGCGCGGCCTCGACGACCTCGCCGGGGATGGACACCATGAAGGCGCGCATCAGCACGATGGAGAAGGGGATGCCGAGCGAGGCGTCGGCGAGCATGAGGCCGAAGTAGGAGTTGACCAGGCCGAGGTCCACGTAGGAGTTGTAGAGCGCGTTGGCGATGACGATGCCCGGCACCATCTGGGTGATGAGGGTGCCGAACACGATGGTGCGGGTGCCGCGCAGCCCGAAGCGGGCCAGCCCGTAGGCGGCGGGGGCGGAGACGGCGAGGCAGATGGCGACGGCTCCGAGGGAGACGACCAGGGAGGTGAGCAGGTGTCCGCCCTGGTCACTGATGGCCTTCGAGAATCCGGACAGGTCCAGGCTGCCGGGAACCGGGTCGACCTGGAGCAGTCCGGACTCGGGCTGGAGTGCCGTGTTGAGCATCCAGTAGAGCGGGAAGAGCATGACGCCCAGGATGAGCAGGCCCGCCACGGTGGAGCCCAGGCGGCGTCCCCGTACGCGTGGTGCGGCGGGGGCGGGGGTGTGAGCGGCCATGTCGGTCACTTCCCGTCGGTGCGGTTGGCCCGCAGGTAGAACACGGCGAACGCCGCGGAGATGAGGATGAGGACGTTGCCGACGACGGCGCCCGCTCCGAAGTCGAGCTGGACGAAGGAGTTCTGGTAGGTGAGCGTGCCCAGGGTCTGGGTGGCGTCGGCGGGGCCGCCGTCGGTGAGGGCGAGGATCAGGTCGAGGATCTTCACCGTCGACATGAAGCCGAGGACGAGGACGACCGTGACCACCGGCTTGAGCATGGGCAGGGTGACGGAGCGGAAGGTGCGCCAGGCGGAGGCACCGTCCAGGGAGGCCGCCTCGTACAGCTCTCTCGGGATCTCCTGGAGGCCGCCGTACAGGATGACCATGTTGAACGGGATGCCGATCCAGATGTTGACCAGGACCACCGAGAGCAGGGCCATGTCGGGGCTGGTCAGCCAGGGGGTGTCCCCGCCGAGGCCGATGGCGCCCAGGAAGGTGTTGAGTACGCCGGTGTCCTGGTCGAGGATGCGGCGCCAGACGATGCCGGACACCACCATGGGCACCAGCCAGGGCAGCAGGATCAGGGACCGCAGGACGCCGTTCAGGGGGAACGCGCGGCTGAAGAAGACGGCGAGCGCGAGCCCGATGCAGAACTGGCCGAGCAGGGAGCCGACGGTGAAGACGAGAGTGTGCCACAGGGCCTTGCCGAAGAGGGCGTCCTGGAGGACGGCCGACCAGTTGTCGGTGCCGTTGAAGGGCGCCTCCGAGGTGAAGAACGTCTTCGGCGTGTAGTGCTGGAAGCTCATCACGACGTTGCGGACGAGCGGGTAGCCGAAGAAGAGCAGCATGAAGACGACGGCGGGGGCGACGAAGCCCCACTGGGCGAGCCGGCGTCGGCGGCGCAGCCGGGCGGGGTCCGGTGCGGCCTTCCGGGACGCCTTCGCGGAGGCCGCGGCGGTGACGGTGGAGGTGGTCATGGGCACGTACCTCAGTTCCCGCTCGTGGCGCGCTGCTGGGCGCGCTTCAGGGCGGCCTCGCTGGACTGGCCGGTCAGGGCGGACTGGAAGGCGCTCTGCAGCGCGAGGGAGACGGAGGACCAGCCGGCTCCGAGCTTGCCGGTGCGGGAGCGGGCCTCGGCGACCTGGTCGGCCAGTGCGTCGAGTTCGGGCACGCGGTCGCGCCAGACGGCGGCGGCCTTCTCGTTGGCCGGGACCATCCAGCTGTTCAGGGCGTAGGTGAGCTGTTCCTTCTCACCGGCGAGGCAGGCGACGATGCGGCCGGCCGTCCTCTCGCGGTCCTCGTCACCGGTTTTCGGCACGGTGAGCACCGCACCGCCGAGCGGTCCCACCGAGGCGTCGCCGGCCTGCGGGACGGGGATCTGGGCGATGCCCCAGTCAAGGGACTCGTCGGTGTTGAGGGTCTCGACCTGCCACGGGCCGTTGATCATCATGGCGGCGTTGCCGGCCATGAACTGGTCGTTGACGTCGGCCTGGGTCCAGTTGACGGTGGACCTGGACAGCGAACCGTCCTGGAGCAGCGCCTTCCAGTAGTCGAGCGCCTCGACGACCTGCGGGCTGTCCAGCTCGGTCTCGTCGCCGCCGTTGGACCACATGAACGGGGTGAACTGGAAGACGCCGTCCTCGGCGCCGCCCGCGCTGAGCGCCAGGCCGTAGCGCCTGCCCTCGGTGAGCTGTTTCGCCGTGTCGCGCAGTTCGTCCCAGGTGGTGGGGACCTCGAGGCCGGCCCGGTCCAGAATGTCCTTGTTGTAGAAGAGGGCCAGAGTATTGACAGAGCGGGCCGCGCCGTAGTAGGTGCCCCGGTAGGAACCGAACTCGACGATGCCCTCGGGGATCTCGTCGGTTTCGAGGCCGAGGGTGCGCAGGTCGACGAGTCCGCCCGCCTCGGCGAAGGTCGGCATCTCGGAGGCGTCGAACTGCACGATGTCCGGCAGCGACTTCGACGAGGCCATGCGCAGCGCCTTCGTCATCACCTGCGCGGCGGGGACGCTCTGCTGCTCGATGCGGATGCCGAGCTGCTTGCCGCAGCGGGCCATCGCCTCGGCGTCCCAGCGGTGGTAGGACTCGTCGGTCGAGGAGTTCATCACGGTGTACACGTCGTTGTCCCGTTGCTGTGCGCAGCCGGTGAGTGCCGCCCCGGTGACCAGGACGGCGACGGCGGCGAGGGACGTGACGGCTCTGCGCGGGCGGCGGGGCCCGCGCTGTGCGGCGACCGGGGGATGTGCTGTCACGGTGGGTGCCCTTGGGTGGGACCGGCTCGGCGTTCGCCGACCCGGCGGCTCGTGGGAGGGACGGGGCCGAGAGGGAGTCCGAGACGGCGAAGCAGCTGGTGAAGCGCTTCGACGATTAGTCGGTCCCGCTCGTGGGAAAATCGGCTCTGAGGTCGGGTGTAATTTGTTTTGCCTGATTACTAATACGTCAGCGGAAGCCGGTCGCGCTAGCCCCCCAGCAAGGTGATCTGTGCGCACCAGGGCGTGACAGAAACCCCTGAGCCTGTCATAGTTCCTGGTCAAATACCGCTTCCCTCCCGCCATCGCCCTCTCCCCCTCCGAGGAAGATCATGAAGTTCACCGACGGCTTCTGGCGCATCCGCGACGGCGTCCAGATCTCGTACGCTACCGAGGTGCGCGAGGTGCGCCCCGAATCGAAGCGCTTCACCACGTACGCCTCCGTGCGGAAGGTGGCACGGAGGGGTGACACCCTCAACGCGCCGCTCGTCACGGTGGAGTGCTTCTCCCCCGCCGAGGGCGTCATCGGTGTCCGCGTCACGCATCACGCGGGCAAGCGGCGGCCGGGGCCCGACTTCGCCCTGGGCGGCGACGCCGACGGCGCTGGGACGGTACGCCAGGAGGGCCCGGTCACCGAGCTGACCAGCGGTCCGCTGACGCTCCGTCTCGACGGGTCCGGTCCCTTCGCCCTCGCCTTCCACGACGCGGACGGGCGCGAGCTGACCCGTGCGGACGCCAGGAACACGGCCTTCGTCACCACCGGACACGGGGAGCGGCACCACATGCTGACCCGGCTGGCGCTGGGTGTCGGGGAACAGGTCTACGGCCTCGGCGAGCGCTTCACCCCGTTCGTCAAGAACGGCCAGACGGTCGACGTGTGGCAGGCGGACGGCGGCACGAGCAGCGAGCAGTCCTACAAGAACATCCCGTTCTACCTGTCGTCCCGCGGTTACGGCGTCTTCGTCAACCATCCCGGTGCGGTGTCCTTCGAGGTCGGTTCGGAGTCGGTCGGCCAGGTGCAGTTCAGCGTCGAGGACCAGTCGCTGGAGTACTACGTCGTCGCCGGTCCCACCCCGAAGGACGTCCTCACCCGTTACACGGCCCTCACCGGCCGCCCGGCCCTGCCGCCCGCCTGGTCGTTCGGCCTGTGGCTCAGCACCTCGTTCACCACGTCGTACGACGAGGCGACGGTGACGTCGTTCGTGGACGGCATGGCCGAACGCGGTATCCCGCTCACGGTGTTCCACTTCGACTGCTTCTGGATGCGTGAGTACCAGTGGTGCGACTTCCAGTGGGATCCCGACGTGTTCCCCGACCCGGACGGCATGCTGGCCCGGCTCAAGGAGAAGGGGCTGCGGATCAGCGCCTGGATCAACCCGTACATCGCCCAGAAGTCGCCGCTCTTCGACGAGGCCGCCGCCCTCGGGCATCTGGTGCGCCGGGCCGACGGTGACGTGTGGCAGTGGGACCTGTGGCAGGCCGGCATGGGCCTGGTCGACTTCACCAGTCCCGAGGCGCGGGCCTGGTTCCAGTCGAAGCTGAAGCCCCTGCTCGACCAGGGCGTGGACTGTTTCAAGACGGACTTCGGCGAGCGCATCCCCACCGACGTGGTCTGGCACGACGGCTCGGACCCCGAGCGGATGCACAACTACTACACGCAGCTCTACAACCGGACGGTGTTCGAGCTTCTGGAGAAGGAGCGCGGGCAGGGTGAGGCCGTGCTCTTCGCACGGTCCGCGACCGCGGGCGGGCAGCAGTTCCCGGTGCACTGGGGCGGCGACTGCTGGTCGTCCTTCGAGGCGATGGCCGAGTCGCTGAGGGGCGGGCTGTCGCTGTCGCTGAGCGGGTTCGGTTTCTGGAGCCATGACATCGGCGGTTTCGAGGGCACGCCGGACCCCTCGGTGTTCAAGCGATGGCTCGCCTTCGGTCTGCTGTCCTCGCACAGCCGGCTGCACGGCTCCACGTCGTACCGGGTTCCGTGGGAGTTCGGCGACGAGGCGGTGGACGTCGCCCGGCGGTTCACCCTGCTCAAGCACCGGCTGATGCCCTACCTGTACGGCGCCGCCGTCGAGGCGCACGACACCGGGGTGCCGATGATGCGGCCGATGGTGCTGGAGTTCTGGGACGATCCGTCGTGCCGTCAGCTGGACCGTCAGTACATGCTGGGCCCCGATCTGCTGGTCGCCCCCGTGTTCGACACGGACGGGGAGGTGGAGGTCTACCTGCCGGAGGGTACCTGGACCCACCTGCTGAGCGGCGAGAAGGTCACCGGCCCGTGCTGGCGCACCGAGCGGCACGGCTACGACAGCCTGCCGCTGTATGTCCGGGAGGGCGCCGTGCTGCCGCTGGCCGGGGACGACACACGGCCCGACGGCGACTGGCTGGACGCGCCGGTGCTCCTCGTCCACCCGCCTGCCTCGCCCGGTTACGAGGCCGAGGTCGCCGTACCCGACACGACGGGTGCGCGGGCGGCGGGCTTCCGGGTGGTGCGGGACGGCGACGTGCTGCGGGTCACCGCGTCGGGCACCGAGCGGCCGTTCACGGTGCGGGTGGCGGGCGGTGCCCAGGCCCGGGGGGCGGGCGAGGTGACGGTGCCGCTGGGGTGACCGGAGCCGGGGTCGTGACCTGCGGGAAGACTGTCGGCGGCCGCTGCCCGCCCGGGGGAGGTCCTCGGGCGGGCAGGGCGGCCGCGGCGGTCCGGCGCCGGGGCTGACGTCCGGGCGGCCGTCTGACGCGGTGAGCGCTGTGCGACCCGGCGGACGGATGCGGGGTCCTGTGCGACCCGGCCGACGGATCGGGGTCAGAGTGCCGGAACTCCGGGGCTCCGCTCGCCCTGCGGGGCCGCGGGCGCAGGCGCGCCCGCGCGGCCCTCGGACGGCACAGGGCGGTCAGGAAAGGCGGGGCCCATGGCGGTGACCTCGCCACCGGCTGCTGGCACCCGGGTGTCGCCGCCTTCCGGTGGTCCCGGTGACCTGGCGGGCGAGGTCCTGGGCCTCGCCGCGTCCCGCTGCCGGGTGGCTCACGCGTTCAGTCCGCGTCCGCCCGGCGGCCCCTGTCCGCGGCCGGACGCGGCACCGGACGGTGCCTGCGGGGCCGGGCGACACGGAGGTCAGCGGAGCCGGGCGACGCCCGCGTAGATGCCGCTGTCCTCGGGTGCCGGGGCCGGGGTCTTTCGGAACCACTCCGTGGCCGTGACCAGGCCCGGCTCCACCAGGTCCAGGCCGTCGAAGAAGCGGGCGACTTCGGAGCGGGTGCGGAAGCCGAGGCGGATGCCGGCCCGGGCGTACTCGGCGGTGACCTGGGCGGCCAGTTCCGCGTGGCGGTCGGACGCCGCGTGCGACAGCACCAGGTAGCTGTCCGGTGGGAGTGCGGAGAGCAACTCTCCGACAATGGCCCGGGGTTCCTGGTCGTCGGGGATGAAGTGCAGGAGGGCGATCAGGGACAGCGCGATGGGACGGCCGAAGTCGAGGACGGTCCGGGCGTGGTCGATGATCTCCCCGGGGTTGCGCACATCGGCCTGGAAGTAGTCCGTGGCGCCACGGGGACTGCTGATCAGCAGGGCCTCCGCGTGCCGCAGGACGATGGGGTCGTTGTCGGTGTAGACGACCCTCGCGGCCGGGACGACGGCCTGCGCGATCTGGTGCAGGTTCGGCTCGGTGGGGATGCCGGTGCCGACGTCGAGGAACTGGTCGACGCCCTGCCCGGCGAGCCAGGCCGCGGCCCGGTGCATGAACCGGCGGTTCTGCCGGGCGGCGTCCCGCGCCTGGGGCGGCAGCTTCTCGCCGACGGCCTCGTCCACGGGGTAGTTGTCCTTACCGCCGAGCAACCAGTCGTAGACCCGCGCGGGGTGCGCCCTGCTGGTGTCGATCCGCAAAGGGCTGGACCTGCCGGCCGGCATGACGAACTCCGTCCCACGGTGGATCACGGCTACTGACGATCAACGAGTCTTGCACACCAACACGTGAGCAGACAGGGTGAGTTGAGCCGGATCGGGCCACGTCACCCCCTCGCCCGCGCCTTCTCCGCCGGCGGCGGTGCCGTACTGGCGCGCGGCACCAGGCGGGTCGGGACGAGGGTGGTCCCCCGCTCGGGGCCGCCGTGGCGCATCTTGCCCAGGACGGCCGCCACACAGTGCCTTCCCACCTCGGCGAAGTCCTGGTGGACGGTGGTCAGGGGGGGCAGGAACGAGGACGCCTCGGGGATGTCGTCGAAGCCGATGACGCTGACGTCCTCGGGGACGCGCCGGCCGCGTTCGTGGAAGGCACGCAGCAGGCCGAGGGCCATCTGGTCGTTGGCCACGAAGACGGCGGTGCACTCGTCGAGGGCGGCGAGTCCGAGGCCCGCGCGGTAGCCGGACTCCGCGGACCAGTCGCCGCGGACGAGTCCCGGCGGGACGCGTCCGGCGTCGGTGAGGGCGGTGCGCCAGGCGTCGGTGCGGCGCTGGGCGGCGAAGGAGTCCTCGGGTCCGGCCAGGTGCCACACCGTGCGGTGGCCGAGGTCGAGCAGGTGGTGCACGGCGGTACGGGTGCCGCCGGCCTGGTCGGTGTCGACGACCGTGTAGTGGTCGCCGGCATCGGAGTCGACGACCACGACCTGGACGTGCGGGGGCAGTTGGATCGTCGCCGCGTCCAGCAGATGGACCTCCATGATGACGATCACCGCGTCGACGGCGAGTTCCTCCAGCCGGGAGAACGCGCCGCGCACCTCGTCCTGTGTCGGTATCGCGACGGGCAACAGGGTCACCGCGTAGCCCTCGTGCGCGGCGGAGGTGGCGATCGCCTCCAGGGTGCGCACGTTGCCGGTCGTGGCCAGCGAGAAGGTGATGACACCGATGGTGCGGAACTCGCCGCGTTTGAGGGCGCGAGCCGCGCTGTTGGGCCGGTAGCCGAGCTCCTGCATCGCCGCGAGCACCTGCCTGCGGGTCTCCTCGTTCACCCCGGCGTAACCGTTGGACACGCGGGAGACCGTCTGGGACGAGACGCCGGCGAGGCGGGCCACGTCCGCCATGGAGGCCCGGGTGTGGCGGCCGCCGCCCCGCGGGCGGGAGCGCGGCGGGGCACCGTCGGCCGGATCCGTGCCCGCGGGGCCCGCGCCCGCCCGGTCCCTGCCGGCTGTGGTCGCCTCGGGGGCGAGGGTCCTTCCCGGCGTGCTGTCCACCGTCTCCACTCGCTTTCCGGCCGCCTTCCCCTCGCCGTCCGCCGCGTGAGGGTTTCCCAGAGGACCCTTGACCGTCGTCATCAGGGCAGTGTAGACATGCCGCCACCAGATGTTTACGTAAACATAACACCCCGTCGCATTCCTGCGGCGCTCGATGTTTGCGTAAACATCGGCTGCGGGGGCATGGCTCCCGGCCCCGAGGAGGGCGCCGTGACCACCCGGCCAGAACGTGGACGAGCGAGGAACGACATGACGACGCTGCAACCGCCGGCGACCGCCGAGCCACGGCCGGCACCACCTCCGGCGAAACGGGACCGCCGCTCCTGGACCGGGTGGGGGTTCATCGGTCCCTTCGTGGCCGTGTTCACCCTGGTCTTCCTGGCCCCGATCGTGTATTCGATCTACCTGAGCCTCTTCCGCGACCAGCTCATCGGCGGCACCAGCTTCGTCGGGCTCGACAACTACCGGCAGGCCCTGCAGGACGAACGGTTCTGGGCCGCGCTCGGCAGGGTCTCGCTCTTCCTGTGCGTCCAGGTGCCGGTCATGCTCGGCATCGCCCTGCTGGTGGCGCTGGCACTGGACAGCGGACGCCTCTACGGCAAGAGCTTCTTCCGCATCTCGATCTTCCTGCCGTACGCGGTGCCCGCCGTCGTCGCCACCCTGATGTGGGCCTTCATGTACGGCACCCGCTTCGGCCTGGTCGGTGACGTCAACGAGGTCTTCGGCGTGTCACTGCCCGACCCGCTCTCCCCCGACCTGGTACTGGCCTCGATCGGCAACATCGTCACCTGGGAGTTCGTCGGCTACAACATGCTGATCTTCTACGCGGCGCTGCGCGTGATCCCGCACTCCCTCTACGAGGCGGCCGAGATCGACGGCGCCGGGCAGATCCGCGTCATCACCGCCATCAAGCTGCCCGCGATCCGCGGCGCCCTGGTCATCGCGACGATCTTCTCCATCATCGGCAGCTTCCAGCTCTTCAACGAGCCCAGCGTCCTGCAGAAGCTGGCGCCCAACGCCATCACCACGGACTACACGCCGAACTACTACACGTACTCGCTGTCCTTCTCCGGCCAGCAGCACAACTACTCCGCGACGGTCGCCATCATCATGGGGCTGATCACCATGGTCATCGCCTATGTCGTCCAGCTGCGCGGCATGCGCAAGGGAGTGTGAAGCAGCGATGACCACTACCGTCTCCCCCGCCCCCGCGGGCCGGACCGGCTCAGCGTCCGGCACCTCCGGTTCCGTCCCCCGGCTGCGTACACGCCGGCGCGGCTCCACCCCGGGACAGCCCCGCCGCAGTGTGCTGCTGACCGTGCTCACCGGCCTGGTGCTGCTCTACAGCCTGGTGCCGCTGGTGTGGCTGGCCATCAGTGCCACCAAGACCCAGGAGGGGCTGTCCCGTTCGTTCGGCCTATGGTTCGACGGCGACTTCGCCCTCTGGGACAACATCGCCGAAACGTTCACCTACGACGACGGCGTCTTCACCCGCTGGCTGCTGAACACCATGCTGTACGTGGGGCTCGGCGCGGGAGGTGCGACCCTCCTGGCCGTGCTCGGCGGCTACGCCCTGGCCAAGTTCGAGTTCCCCGGACGCCGGGCCGTCTTCGCCGTGGTCATCGGCGCCGTGGCGGTACCGGGTACGGCGCTGGCGGTGCCCACCTTCCTGATGTTCAGCAACATGGGGCTGACCAACACCCCGTGGGCGGTGATCATCCCGTCGCTGATCTCGCCGTTCGGCCTGTATCTGATGTGGGTGTTCGCCAGTGAGGCCGTCCCGGACGAACTCCTCGAGGCGGCCCGGATCGACGGCGCGGGCGAGCTGCGCACCTTCTTCCTGGTGGTGCTGCCGCTGCTGGCGCCGGGCATCGTCACCGTCTCGCTGTTCACCATGGTCGCGACCTGGAACAACTACTTCCTGCCGCTGATCATGCTCAAGGACCCCGACTGGTACCCCCTCACCCTGGGCCTGCACAGCTGGAACGCCCAGGCCGAGACGGCCGGCGGGCAGCCCGTGTTCCACCTGGTGATCACCGGCTCGCTGATCACCATCATCCCGCTGATCGCCGCGTTCCTGCTGCTGCAGAAGTACTGGCAGTCGGGGCTCGCCGCCGGAAGCGTCAAGGAATAGCGCCGGCCGCCGTCCCCCCTTCCCCACGCTCTCCTGCCCTCACGCACCCCTGCTCCTGCCTCCACAAGGCCCTCCTCACGGCCCGTCACCCTCCCAATGCCCCGGAATCCAAGCCCACTAAGAAGTGGAAGCACGCCCATGCACAAGCAATCCCGCCGCCTGCTGCGCGGCATCGGCATCGTCTGCGCCCTGGCCCTGGGCGCCACCGCCTGCGGTGGTTCCGACGACGGGGACGCCGCTCCGAAGGCGGTCTCCGAGTCGGACGTCGCGGCGGCCCTGGAGAAGGGCGGTACCGTCACCGTCTGGGCGTGGGAACCCACGCTCGAGCAGGTGGCCGCCGACTTCGAGAAGGAGCACCCCGGTGTCGAGGTGAACCTCGTCAACGCGGGCACCGGCAACGAGCAGTACAAGGCGTTGCAGAACGCCATCTCCGCGAAGAAGGGCGTCCCCGACGTCGCCCAGGTCGAGTACTACGCCATGGGTCAGTACGCGCTGACCGACGGGCTCACCGACCTCAGCGGCTTCGGCGCCGACCAGCTCGCCGACCAGTACTCCCCCGGCCCGTGGAACGGTGTGAAGGCCGGCGGTGAGGGGATCTACGGTCTGCCGATGGACTCCGGCCCGATGGCACTGTTCTACAACAAGAAGGTCTTCGACAAGCACGGGATCGAGGTGCCGACCACGTGGGACGAGTACGTGGACGCGGCCCGCGCCCTGCGCAAGGCGGACCCGAAGGCGTACATCACCAACGACGCCGGTGACGCGGGCTTCACCACCAGCATGCTGTGGCAGGCCGGTTCGCGCCCCTACAAGGTGGACGGCACCGAGGTGAAGATCGGCTTCGCCGACGAGGGGACCAAGGACTTCACCGGCACCTGGCAGAAGCTGCTCGACGAGAAGCTGGTCGCCCCGGTCACCAGCTGGTCCGACGACTGGTACAAGGGCCTTGGCGACGGCACCATCGCGACCCTGGCCATCGGTGCCTGGATGCCGGCCAACCTCGCCTCCGGCGTGAAGGAGGCCGCCGGTGACTGGCGCGTCGCCCCGCTGCCGCAGTGGACGGCGGGTGCCGACGCCAGTGCGGAGAACGGCGGCAGTGCCCTCACCCTGCCCGAGCTCGGCAAGAACGAGGCGCTCGCCTACGCGTTCGTGGAGTACGCCAACGCCGGCGACGGTGTCGGCACCCGCGTGAAGAGCGGCGCTTTCCCGGCGACCACGGCGCAGCTCGGCTCGGAGGAGTTCCAGAACACCGAGTTCCCGTACTTCGGCGGGCAGCAGGCCAACAAGGTGTTCGCCGAGTCGGCCGCGAACGTCGCCGACGACTGGGCGTACCTGCCGTACCAGGTGTACGCCAACTCGATCTTCAACGACACCGTCGGCAAGGCCTATGTCTCCGGCACCACGCTGACGGACGGCCTGAAGGCCTGGCAGGACGCGTCGGTCAAGTACGGCAACGAGCAGGGCTTCACCGTAGCGAAGTAGCACACCGGGGCGGCACGCACGCCGTGCCGCCCCGGTGCGAGACACCCGGAAGGACCGCCATGATCTCCACCCTCCTGTCCCGTTCCAGCGGGGCGGACGGTGACCGTGCCCCCCGCCTCCTGTACGGCGCCGACTACAACCCCGAGCAGTGGCCCCGCAGCGTCTGGGAGGAGGACGTCCGGCTGATGCGGGAGGCCGGCGTGAACGTCGTGTCCGTGGGGATCTTCTCCTGGGCGCGGCTGCAACCGGCCGAGGACTCCTGGGACTTCGGATGGCTCGACGAGGTGCTGGACCTGTTGCACGCGGGCGGCATCGGCGTCGACCTGGCGACCGCCACCGCGTCCCCGCCACCGTGGCTGACCACGGCCCACCCGGAGATCCTGCCGGTCACCGCGGACGGCGGAACACTGTGGCCGGGGGCACGCCAGCACTGGCGTCCCACCTCTCCGGTGTTCCGTATCCACGCGCTGCGCCTGGTAAGGGAGTTGGCGACCCGCTATGCGGACCACCCGGCGCTGGTCGCCTGGCACGTCAACAACGAGCTGGGCTGCCACAACGTCTACGACTTCTCCGACGACGCGGCGCGCGCGTTCCGGCACTGGCTGCGGTCCCGTTACGCCACGCTGGACACGCTCAACTCCGCCTGGGGCACGGCCTTCTGGTCCCAGCGCTACACCGACTGGGAGCAGATCCTGCCGCCGCGGCAGGCCGCGTCCCATCCCAACCCCACCCAGCAGCTGGACTTCAAGCGCTTCTCGTCGGACGTGCTCAAGGAGCATCTGCGGGCCGAGCGGGAGATCCTGCGGGAGATCACCCCGGACATCCCGGTCACCACCAACTTCATGGTGATGGGCAACACCAAGGGAATGAACTACCCCGACTGGGCGCAGGAGATCGACTTCGTCTCCAACGACCACTATGTCCACCCGGGTCCGCAGGACCGCGACGAGCTGTCCTTCTCCGCGAACCTCACCAGCGGCATCTCCGGCGGCCGTCCCTGGTTCCTGATGGAGCACTCCACCAGTGCCGTCAACTGGCAGCCGGTCAACGTGGCCAAGCGTCCGGGCGACCTGGCCCGTGACTCGCTGCTGCACGTGGCGCACGGGGCCGACGCGGTGTGCTACTTCCAGTGGCGGCAGTCCGCGGCCGGCGCCGAGAAGTACCACTCGGCGATGGTCCCGCACGCCGGCAAGGACAGCGACCTGTTCCGCGCGGTGACCGAACTCGGCAGCATTCTCAAAGCACTTGCCCCGGTCGCGGGCAGCGAGCGGGAGGCCGCCCGGGTCGGCATCCTCTACGACTGGGATTCGTGGTGGGCGAGCGAGCAGGACTCGCACCCTTCCGCACTGCTCGACTACCGGCAGGAGGCGCTCGACTGGTATTCGGCGCTGCTGGCCCTCGGTGTCCGCGCCGACCTCGTCACCACCCGCGCCGACCTGCACCGCCACCAGGTGCTGGTGGCCCCGGTGCTGCACATGGTCCCCGCCGACCTGGCCAAGACGCTGACCCGGTACACCGAGCAGGGCGGACACCTGATCACCACGTACTTCTCGGGTGTCGTCGACGAGCACGACCACGTCTGGCTCGGCGGCTATCCGGGGGCGCTGCGCGATCTGCTCGGCATCCGCATCGAGGAGTTCGGTCCGCTGCTCGACGGGGACACGGTGGAGCTCGACGACGCGACGACCGGCAGCCTGTGGACCGACCGGATCGACGTCGGGGCCGGGACGGACGTCCTGGCCCGCTACCGCACGGGCGTGCACGCCGGCCGGGCGGCGGTCACCCGGAAGGCCACGGGCGCCGGTTCGGCCGCCTACGTCTCCACCCGGCTCGGTGTCGAAGGGCTCACCTCGCTACTGCCCCGGCTGCTCGCACCGGCCGGTGTGGAGAGCGAACTGCCGCCCGAGGTCCGCGGGCTGGTCGAGACGACGGTACGCAGCGGTCCCGGCGGCCGGTTCCTGTTCCTGGTGAACCGGACCGACACGGCCGTCCCTGTGCGCGGCCTCACCGGGGAAGTACTGCTCGGCGCCACGGAGGGCGGCGACGGCGCCCTCGTCCTCGGGCCGCGCGCCGTCGCCGTACTGCGGCAGCCGGCCGGCTGAGTCGCGGCGACTGCGCGCAACTCCTCGCAACGCCCCTGGAACGGCAAGGTCGTTGCGAGGGCCACCTGCCCCACCTCCCGGAACGGCAGGCCGTTCCGGGAGCCTTCTTCTCCTTTGGCCCGCGCGGTGGGCGCGGGCCAAAGGGTCCACCAGAGCGCGACCACACCTCAACGTTGGGAGCACACCGATGGCACGCCGCACCCGCAGAAGACGGCTCCTGTCAGCCGCAGGCCTCACCGCCCTGGCCACCGGGGCCGCCCTGATCCCCGCCCCGGCCTCCACCGCTCAGGCAAAGGACGTCGTTCCCTCCGTCACTGTCCGGCCCGATCCGTCCTACCAGCAGGAGGAGTTCGAGGGCTGGGGCACCAGTCTGGTCTGGTTCGCGAACGCCACCGGCGACTATCCACCGGAGATACGCGAGAAGCTCGCCGAACTCCTCTTCGGCGACGAGGGACTCGCGCTGAACATCGCCCGCTACAACGTGGGCGGCGGCAACGCCCCCGACGTCAAGGACTACCTGCGCGCGGGCGGCGCCGTCGAGGGCTGGTGGAAGGCACCGGAGGGCACCACCCGCGAGGACACCGACTGGTGGGACGCCGGGGACCCGGCGGACTGGAACGAGAACGCCGACGCCACCCAGCGCTGGTGGGTGGACCGCATCAAGAAGGACATCACCCACTGGGAGACCTTCAGCAACTCCCCGCCCTGGTTCATGACCGTCAGCGGCTATGTCTCCGGAGGGTTCGATGCCGGCGAGGACCAGCTCAAGGCCGAGTCGGTCGACGACTTCGCCGCCTATCTGGCGGGCGCGACCAAGCGGCTGGAGAAGGCGCACCGTATCGAGGTCGACACCGTCGACCCGTTCAACGAGCCGAACACCACGTACTGGAGCACCCGTCTCGGCCCGGACGGCGAGCCCGTCGGCGGCCGGCAGGAGGGCGCCCACATCGGCCCCGAGCTCCAGGAGAAGGTGCTCCACGCCCTCGCTCCGGCGCTGAGGAAGGCGCGGACCGGGGCCGGTGTCTCCGCCATGGACGAGACCAACCCGTCCACGTTCGCGCGGAACTGGAATTCCTACTCCCCCGCTGCCCGCGATCTGGTGGACCAGATGAACGTGCACACCTACGGAACCGGGCAGCGCACCACGGTGCGCGACCTCTCCAAGGTGGCGGACAAGCGGCTGTGGATGAGCGAGGTCGAGGGCGACTGGGGCGACGGCCAGAGCTTCACGGACATGCGTCCCGGTCTGGGGCTCGCCCAGCGCATCGTTGACGATCTGCGCGAACTCGAGCCGCGTGCCTGGGTGTTCTGGCAACCCGTCGAGGACCACGACAACATGAGGCCCGGCGGGGAGTCCGCGAAGGGCGGCAACTGGGGTGAGATCCAGCTCCCGTTCAGCTGCACGGCGGCCGACACCCTCGAGACCTGCCCCATTTACACGAACACCAAGTTCGACACCGCCCGCAACTTCACCCATTTCATCAAGCCCGGTGACCGGCTGGTCCAGGTGAACGACACCTCCAGCGCGGCGGCGGTGACGAAGAACGGCAGGGGCGCCTCGGTCGTCCACGTCAACAGCACCGGCGAGGCGCGCGACGTCACCGTGGACCTGTCGAAGTTCCGCACGGTCGGCCGGAACGCGACCGTCACGCCCGTCGTGACGAGCGCCGACGGCAAGCTGGAACGGCACGGGGCCATCAGGGCCGACGACCGCTCGGCCACCTTCACCGTACCCGCCCAGTCGGTGACGTCCTTCGTCGTGGAGGGTGTCTCCGGCGTCGCCGCGGACGCGCCGCTGCTGCGCAAGGGCCACACCTACACCCTGACCGGTGTGCAGAGTGGCAAGGCCGTCACCGTCGGAGAGAACGGCAGCGGCCTCGTCATCGGCACCGGCGACGGCTCTGCGGCCCAGCGGTGGCGGCTGAGCGCGGTGCGTCCCGGCGACGGGGTCCGACAGCGCTACGAGTTCACCAGTACGCGGGACGGTGAGCGCAGGCGTCTGACCGTGCGCGACGACGTCCCGGTCGCCGAGCCCGACACCGGCACACGGGACAGGGCCGCCGAGTGGATCGTGTCGGGCACCGGCGACGGCACCTGGACGCTGGTCAACGCGGCCACCGGACGTCTCCTGGAGGTCGGCGGCCAGGCCACCCACGAAGGGGCCGCGGTGACGACCTGGGAGCCCAACTCCGGTGTCAACCAGCGTTGGACGGTCACGGACGTGACCGGGAGCTGACGCGCCCGTCCGGGCCCCGGGTTCCGGGCCCCGGACCCCCCGGCCCGTGGGGGCGGGGGCCCGCCGCCGTCACGAGGCCAGTACCGCCCCGCCCGCGGGGAGGATG
>NZ_JBHXQZ010000014.1:0-99994 GCF_042717095.1 Streptomyces sp. NPDC058632
CGGCCGCACAGCCGGTGCGGCCGTCCGGCGCCTTTCGGACCGGACGGGGGCCCGGGAGCGGAGCTCCCGGGGACGGTGGTCTCAGACCAGTTCCACCGAGCGGGCCGACGTGGCGCCGATCTCCGCCGCGAGCTCGGCCAGGACCGTGGAGGGCACCGTGTCGTCGACGGTCAGGACGGCGAGGGCCTCGCCGCCTGCCGCGGCCCGCGCGACCTGCATGCCGGCGATGTTGATGCCGGCCTCGCCGAAGAGCCGGCCCACGGTGCCGACGACACCGGGGCGGTCCTCGTAGCGCAGTACGGCCATGTGGTCCGCGAGCGCGAGGTCCACGTCGTAGTCGCCGATCGCGACGATCTTCTGCACGTTCTTGTGACCGGCCAGCGTGCCGGAGACCGCGATCTCCTCACCGTCGGCCAGGGTGCCGCGCACCGTGACGACGTTGCGGTGGTCGGCGGACTCGGAGCTGGTGGTCAGCCGGACCTCGACCCCCCGCTCCTGGGCGAACAGCGGCGCGTTCACGTAGGACACCGTCTCGTCGACGACGTCCTCGAAGACGCCCTTGAGCGCGGAGAGTTCGAGCACCTTCACGTCGTGCTGGGTGATCTCGCCGTACACCTCGACGTCGAGACGGACGGCGACCTCGCCGGCCAGCGCCGTGAAGATCCGGCCGAGGCGCTCGGCCAGCGGCAGGCCCGGCTTGACGTCCTCGGCGATGACGCCGCCCTGCACGTTCACCGCGTCCGGGACCAGTTCGCCGGCGAGCGCGAGGCGCACCGAGCGGGCGACGGCGATACCGGCCTTCTCCTGGGCCTCGTCGGTGGACGCGCCGAGGTGCGGGGTGCAGACGACCTGGTCGAACTCGAAGAGCGGGGAGTCCGTGCAGGGCTCCTTCGCGTACACGTCCAGGCCGGCGCCGGCGACGCGGCCCTCCTTGAGCGCCGCGTGCAGCGCCTCCTCGTCGACGATGCCGCCGCGCGCGGCGTTGATGACGCGCACGCTCGGCTTGACCTTGCGCAGCGCCTCGTCGCCGATCAGGCCGAGCGTCTCGGGGGTCTTGGGCAGGTGGACGGTGATGAAGTCGGAGACCTCGAGCAACTCGTCCAGCGACAGCACCTTGACGCCCATCTGCGCGGCCCGCGCGGGCTGCACGTAGGGGTCGTAGGCGACGACCTTCATGCCGAAGGCGGACATGCGCTGCGCGACGAGGGCGCCGATCCGCCCCAGACCCACGACTCCGAGGGTCTTCTCGGCGAGCTCGACACCCGTGTACTTGCTGCGCTTCCACTCGTGGTTCTTCAGCGCGGCGTTGGCCTGCGGAATGTTGCGCGCGGTGGCGATGATCAGACCGCACGCGAGTTCCGCGGCGGTCACGATGTTCGAGGTGGGCGCGTTGACCACCATCACGCCGGCCTTGGTGGCGGCGGAGACGTCGACGTTGTCCAGGCCGACGCCGGCCCGCGCGACGACCTTGAGCTTCTTCGCGGCGGCGATGGCCTCGGCGTCGACCTTGGTGGCCGAGCGGATCAGGATCGCGTCGACGCCGGCGATGGCCGGCAGCAGCTCGGTGCGGTCCGCTCCGTTGCAGTGGCGGATCTCGAAGTCCGGGCCGAGCGCGTCCACGGTCGCGGGCGACAGTTCTTCGGCGATGAGTACGACAGGTTTCGAGCTCACGTGAGTCCTCACATGTCCAATGCGGACGGCCGTCCCGACGGCCGCATGCGGTGAAGAAGTGCTAGCCGCGTGGAAGACGCACGACGCTGTGGGCCTGACGCGTATGTAGTGCAGCAGTCTAGTGGCGCCGAGGGCGTCGTCTTACGGCGCTTCGGAAGGATCACCCGTCCGTGACAGGACGGGACGGACAACGCCGTACCACCGACGTTACCCCGGGTTCGGCCGAGGGCCGGAGCACGTCGCTCCGGCCCTCGGCCGTGCGGCTCACGCCTCTTCGTCGACCCAGCTCATGAGCTTGCGCAGCTCCTTGCCGGTGGTCTCCAGCAGGTGCTCGCTGTCCTGCTTCTTGTACTCGTTGTACTTCTTCAGACCGCCGTGGTACTCGTCCATCCACTGCTGCGCGAAGGTGCCGTCCTGGATCTCGGCGAGGACCTTCTTCATCTCGGCCTTGGTGGCGTCGGTGATGATCCGCGGGCCGGTGACGTAGTCGCCCCACTCGGCGGTCTCGGAGATCGACCAGCGCATCTTCTCCAGGCCGCCCTCGTACATGAGGTCGACGATCAGCTTCAGCTCGTGCAGGCACTCGAAGTAGGCGATCTCCGGCTGGTAGCCGGCCTCGGTCAGGGTCTCGAAGCCCGCCTTGACCAGCGCCGCGGTGCCACCGCACAGGACGGCCTGCTCACCGAACAGGTCGGTCTCGGTCTCCTCGGTGAAGGTCGTCTTGATGACGCCGGCGCGGGTGCCGCCGATCCCCTTCGCGTACGACAGGGCCAGCTCGAAGCCGCCTCCCGTGGCGTCCTGCTCGACGGCGGCGATGCAGGGAACGCCGCGGCCCTCCTCGTACTGACGGCGCACCAGGTGGCCCGGGCCCTTCGGGGCGACCATGCAGACGTCCACGCCGGCCGGGGGCTTGATGAAGCCGTAGCGGATGTTCAGGCCGTGGCCGAAGAACAGGGCGTCGCCGTCCTTCAGGTTGTCCTTGATGTGCTCCTCGTAGACCTGGGCCTGGATCGGGTCCGGGACGAGGATCATGATGACGTCGGCCTCGGCGGCGGCCTCGGACGGGCTCACCACGCGCAGGCCCTGCTCCTCGGCCTTGGCCTTGGACTTCGAGCCCTCGTGCAGACCGACGCGCACGTCGACGCCGGAGTCGCGCAGCGACAGGGCGTGGGCGTGGCCCTGGCTGCCGTAACCGATGACCGCGACCTTGCGGCCCTGGATGATGGACAGGTCGGCGTCGGCGTCGTAGAACAGCTCGGCCACTTTGGGTTCTCTCCTTGTGTGCAGGTGTCGCGTCCCACCGTATGACGGTGAGCGGAGGGGACGGTTCGGAGTCTCGGAATACGGGCGGCCGGAGTGTCGCCGACCGCCCTTCTCCGTCTTACGCCGACCGGTCGAGCGCGCGCAGCGATCGGTCGGTGATCGAACGGGCGCCGCGTCCGATCGCGATCGTGCCGGACTGGACCAGTTCCTTGATGCCGAACGGTTCCAGCATCTTCAGCATGGCGGACAGCTTGTCGCTGCTGCCGGTGGCCTCGATGGTCACGGCCTCCGGGGAGACGTCCACGGTCTTGGCCCGGAAGAGCTGGACGATCTCGACGATCTGGGAACGCGTCTCGTTGTCGGCACGCACCTTCACCAGAACGAGTTCGCGCTGAACGGCCTGCCCGGGTTCGAGCTCGACGATCTTCAGCACGTTGACGAGCTTGTTGAGCTGCTTGGTCACCTGCTCCAGCGGGAACTCCTCGACGCTCACCACGATGGTGATGCGGGAGATGTCGGGGTGCTCGGTGACGCCGACCGCGAGCGAGTCGATGTTGAAGCCGCGGCGGGAGAACAGCGCGGCGATCCGGGCCAGGATGCCGGGGGTGTTCTCCACCAGGACGGAGAGCGTGTGCTTGGACATGTCGTGTTTCCTCTTCGCTCTTCCTGGCTCAGTCGTCTTCGTTGTCGCCGAAGTCGGGACGGACGTCGCGGGCGGCCATGATCTCGTCGTTGGAGGTGCCGGCGGCGACCATCGGCCACACCATGGCGTCCTGGTGGACGATGAAGTCCACGACGACCGGGCGGTCGTTGATCGAGTTCGCCTCCTCGATGACCTTGTCGAGGTCCGCCGGGTCCTCGCAGCGGATCGCGTAGCAGCCCATGGCCTCCGACAGCTTGACGAAGTCGGGGACGCGGGTACCGGCGCTCCGCTGCGTGCCGGGGCCCACCGCGGAGCCGCCGTTCAGGTCGGTGGGGGCGCCGTTCGCCTCGATGGGGCCGGAGTGGAGCACGGTGTTGGAGTAGCGCTGGTTGTAGAACAGGGTCTGCCACTGGCGGACCATCCCGAGGGCGCCGTTGTTGATGATGGCGACCTTGATCGGGATGTTGTTCAGGGCGCAGGTGGTGAGTTCCTGGTTGGTCATCTGGAAGCAGCCGTCGCCGTCGATCGCCCAGACGGCCCGGCCCGGCTGTCCGGCCTTGGCGCCCATGGCGGCCGGGACGGCGTAGCCCATGGTTCCGGCTCCGCCGGAGTTCAGCCAGGTGGCGGGCTTCTCGTACCGGATGAAGTGCGCGGCCCACATCTGGTGCTGGCCGACGCCGGCGGCGAAGATCGTGTCCTCGGGCGCCAGTTGTCCGATGCGCTCGATGACCTGTTGCGGGGAGAGCGAACCGTCCTCGGGCTGGTCGTAGCCCAGGGGGTAGGTGTCGCGCCAGCGGCTCAGGTCCTTCCACCATGCGGTGTAGTCACCCCGGTGGCCCTCGGCGTGCTCCTTCTGGACGGCCTGGACGAGGTCGGCGAGGACCTCGCGGGCGTCACCGACGATCGGCACGTCGGCGGCGCGGTTCTTGCCGATCTCGGCCGGGTCGATGTCGGCGTGGACGATCTTGGCGTACGGGGCGAAGCTGTCCAGCTTGCCGGTGACGCGGTCGTCGAAGCGGGCTCCGAGGGCGACGATCAGGTCGGCCTTCTGCAGCGCGGTGACGGCGGTGACCGCACCGTGCATGCCCGGCATTCCCACGTGCAGCGGGTGGCTGTCGGGGAATGCGCCGAGCCCCATCAGGGTGGTGGTGACGGGGGCCTCGGTGAGTTCCGCGAGGACCTTCAGCTCGGCCGTGGCGTGGGCCTTGAGGACTCCGCCGCCGACGTAGAGGACCGGCCGCTTCGCGGAGGTGATGAGTTTGGCGGCCTCGCGGATCTGCTTGGCGTGCGGCTTGGTGACGGGCCGGTAGCCGGGCAGGTCCATGGTGGGCGGCCAGGAGAAGGTGGTCCGCGCCTGGAGGGCGTCCTTGGCGATGTCCACGAGCACCGGGCCGGGGCGGCCGGTGGCGGCGATGTGGAAGGCCTCGGCGATCACCCGTGGGATGTCCTCGGCCCTGGTGACCAGGAAGTTGTGCTTGGTGATCGGCATGGTGATGCCGACGATGTCCGCCTCCTGGAAGGCGTCCGTGCCGATCGCCTTGGAGGCGACCTGGCCGGTGATCGCGACCAGCGGCACGGAGTCCATGTGCGCGTCGGCGATCGGGGTGACCAGGTTGGTGGCGCCGGGGCCCGAGGTCGCCATGCAGACGCCGACCTTGCCGGTGGCCTGCGCGTACCCGGTGGCCGCGTGGCCCGCGCCCTGCTCGTGCCGGACCAGGACGTGGCGCACCCGGGTGGAGTCCATCAGCGGGTCGTAGGCGGGAAGGATCGCACCGCCGGGAATGCCGAATACCGTGTCGGCGCCGACCTCCTCGAGCGAGCGAATGAGGGACTGCGCGCCCGTGACGCTCTCGGGGACGGACTGCTGTCCTCCGGATCGGGGCCGCGGCTGCGGGTGGGCCCCGGTGGCCTGCTCGGTCATCGGCTTCTCTTCTCGATGCTGAGGGTTTTTGCGAGGTTCGCGCGGTGTGCGTGGACGGTGCGACAGGTGCTCGTGCAACAAAAAACCCCTCGTGCCATGAGGCAAGCGAGGGGAGCGCGTCGGGCGGGGGCGTTGAGCAGGCGATGCTCAGCGTCGGCCGACGCGCTGTCCAAGTACGAGAATTCGGGTGCGCATGGCACTGACCTTCCCCCCGGCGCGCACCGACTGTCAAGTGGGTGGGACGGGAGTCTCATCATGTGAGCGCAGGACCGCACCGGTGCGGAGCACCGAGGCGACCCCCGACGCGTACCCTCCCGAGCCTCCCGAGCCACCGGAACCGCTGCCCGCGTACACGGGTTCGGCCGGTCCGTGCGGCACCGGGCAGCGGCCGGTGCCGAGTGCCCTGCGCAGCCGGTACTCGTCCAGCGGCCCGGAGAAGGCCATGCCCTGCCCGTGCGTGCATCCCATCGCGCGCAGGGCGACGACCTGCTCGGGCAGGTCCACCCCGTCGGCCACGGACTGCATGCCCAGGTCCCCGGCGATCCGCAGCAGCCCACTGGTGATCTTGTGCAGCCGCGCGGACTCGACCACGCCCTCGACCAGGCTGCGGTCGAGTTTCAGTACGTCGACGGGGAGGCGCCTGAGGGCGGCGATCGCCGCGTAGCCGCTGCCGAAGCCGTCCAGGGCGATCCGGACGCCGACCCGCTTGAGCGCGGTCAGCCGGCGCTCCAGCTCGTCCAGGCAGACCCGCGGGTCGGTCTCGGCCACCTCGACGACCAGCGAGCCGAAGGGCAGCCCGTGCCGGGTGAGCAGGGCCTCGATGGAGCCGAGCGGGAGCGAGCGGTCAAGGAGCCGGCGGGCACCGATCCGGACCGCCACGGGCACCGCCACGCCTGTCGCCTGCCGTTCGGCGGCCTGTTCCACGGCCTCCTCCAGCAGCCAGCGGCCCAGCTCGGCGGTCTTCTCACTGTCCTCGGAGACGCGCAGGAACTCCGCGGGGGTGAAGAGCACGCCCTGCGAGGAACGCCAGCGCGCCTGGGCGCAGACCGAGGTGATCCTGCCGTCCTGGAGGGACACCACCGGCTGGTGCAGCAGCGCGAACTCGCCGTCGTGCAGCGCGGCGCGCAGCCGGGTGGCCAGCTCCGCCCTGCGGACGACGTCCTGCTGCATCTGCGGCCGGTACAGCTCCACCCGGCCCTTGCCGCCGGCCTTGGCCCGGTACATGGCGAGGTCCGCGTTGCGCAGCAACTCGCCCGCGCCGAGGGCCGGCTCGGCGAAGGCGACACCGATGGAGGCGTTGACCCGGACATCGTTGCCGTCGATCGGATAGGGCTGGGAGAGGGTCACCCGGAGGCGGTCGGCGAGCTCCAGGATGTGCCGCTCGCGGGCCTCCCGGTCACGGGCGCCGTCGCCCACGATCAGGGCGGCGAACTCGTCGCCGCCCAGCCGGGAGGCGGTGTCGCCCTTGCGGACCGCGTCCCGGAGTCTGCGGGCGGCGTGGATCAGCAGTTCGTCGCCGGCCTGGTGGCCGATGGTGTCGTTGACGGCCTTGAAACCGTCGAGGTCGATGAAGAGCACGGCCGTGCCCCGGAGGGCGGCACCCCGGTCGGAGGCCCGGCGGCCGGACAGGGCCTGCTGGACGCGCCGGGTGAACAGGGCGCGGTTGGGCAGGTCGGTGAGCGGGTCGTGCTCGGCGTTGTGCTGGAGCTGCGCCTGGAGCCGCACGCGCTCGGTGACGTCCCGGCTGTTGAAGATGAGACCGCCGTGGTGCCGGTTGACGGTCGACTCCACGTTCAGCCAGCCGTCGTCACCGGAGCGGAACCGGCACTCGATGCGTGTGGTGGGTTCCTCGGCCGGGCCGGCGGCGAGGAACCGGCGCACCTCGTGCACGACGCAGTCCAGGTCCTCGGGGTGGATGAGCTGCGCCAGTTCCGTCCCCACCAGGTCCTCCGCGGGGCGGCCGTACACGCCGGCGGCGGCCGGGGAGACGTAGCGGAGGATGCCGCTCGGCGCGGCGATCATGATGACGTCGCTCGATCCCTGCACCAGGGAGCGGAAGTGGTTCTCCTTGTGGGCCAGTTCCTGGGTGAGGGTGATGTTGTCCATCAGCATGATGCCCTGGCGCACGACGAGCGCGAGCACCACGGTGCCGCCGGTGAGCAGGACCACGCGGTCGACGCTGCGGCCGTTGAGGACGGTGTAGAGGATCCCCAGGGTGCACACCGCGGCGGCGAGGTACGGCGCGAGCGCGCCGAGGGAGCCGGCGATGGGCCGGGAGACCGGATACCGGCCGCGTTCACCACCGGGCGCGGCCGGATGCCGGGGGTTCGGGTGCTGGAGGTAGGGGTGGTGGGGGTACGGGTGCGGGGCCGAGTGGTGGACCGGGTCGTAGGCCGTCTCGTGAGCCGTGGGGTGACCCGGATCGCGGGCGGCCCGGTGTCCGTTCGCCCGGGGGTTCGGTCCGCCGCGTGGTCCGGGGAGGTGCTCGCGCACCACGCGCGTGCGCCCCTCGTCGTCGGGCCGGCCGCCCCGACGACGGGTCCAGGGCGCGTACGCCAGGAGCAGTGAGCCGGCGAACCAGCCCGCGTCGAGCAGTTGTCCCGAGCGGTAGGTGTCGTGCAGCAGCGGGGAGGTGAACAGGGCGTCGCACATCACGGTGAGCGCGAGCGCGCCGATCGCGGTGTTGACCGCGGAGCGGTTGACCGCCGACCGCCGGAAGTGCAGTGCCAGCACCATGCTGACCAGGGCGATGTCGAGCAGCGGATACGCCAGGGACAGCGCGGTGTGCGCCACGTCCTCGCCCCCGGCCTGTGCGGTCCGGGCGAGCGCGAGGCTCCACGCGAGCGTGAGCAGGGAGCCGCCGATCAGCCAGGCGTCCAGGCCCAGGCAGACCCATCCGGCCTTGGTCACGGGCCGTTTGGCGAGCACCAGCAGCCCCACGATGGCGGGTGGCGCGAAGCACAGGAAGAACAGGTCGGCGTAGCTGGGGCTGGGCACGGGAAGCCCGAGGACGACCTCGTACCACCCCCAGACGAGATTGCCGAGGGAGGCCATGGCGGAGGAGATGCCGAACAGCAGCCAGGCGGGCCGGAAGCGGATGCGGGGGCCGCGCGCGTACAGGACGCAGGACACGGCGGCCGCGGCCGCCGCGGCACTCAGTCCGAAATCACCCATGATCAGCGCGAGTTGATCCGATCCCCAACCGAAGGCTGCCCCGATCGCGTAGGCCGCGCAGACGACGGCGAGGACGAGCTGCGGCAGCAGTCCCTGCCGGCGGGCCGCGGCCGGCGGGCAGGGCAGCAGCGCTTCCGGGGCGGGGTGCGCCCGCCCCGCTCCGTCGAGCGTGGTCGTGGGGGCCGGCGCGCTCACCGGTCCCTCCCGGGGCGGTCGCCGCTGCGGGTGGGGTGAGCGCGGGTGTGGTGACCGCTGTGGTGACCCCGGCTGCGCGCGGCCGTGCGCCAGGGTCGCCGACGACGGCTCAATCGCGTCGGATCGCTTGTCCATAGGCCGTGCATCGCCCGTCGCCCCCCTCACAGTCTGCAATGTCCATCCCCCGCGCCGATCGGTCGGCGGCGCAGCCCCTGTCGGGACGATACACCAGTCTCGTCACTCAGGGACATAGCTTCTCTACGCTCCGTAACGATCACCTGATGTATGAGTACCCACCGCATCCGAAAAAACGCGGACGGTGCTCGAAGCGGGCTACAGGTCCGCCGCCTCCGTCACCAGGATCACGTTCCGAAGTTCTTCCCGGTTCAAGAACCGGTTCAACTGGTCCACCAGCAGCCGCTCGGCGCGTGGCCGGAACGCGGAGGTGGGTCCGCCGACGTGCGGGCTGATGAGAACGCCCGGCGCCCGCCACAGGGGGTGCTCCGAAGGGAGGGGTTCGGGATCGGTCACGTCGAGGGCCGCGGTGATGCGGCCGCTCTCCACCTCGGTGAGCAGGGCCGGGGTGTCGACGACGGGCCCCCGGGCCACGTTGACGAGCAGCGCGCCGTCCTTCATCCGGGCCAGGAAGCCGGCGTCCACGAGGTGGCGGGTGGCCTCCGTGAGCGGGGTGGAGAGAACGACGACGTCCGCCTCGGGCAGCAGAACGGGCAGCTCGGTGAACGGATGCACCGGGCCGCGCGCCGTGGTGCGTGCGGAGCGCGCGACGCGCGCCACCCGCGCGAGCTCGAACGGAACGAGCCGGTCCTCGATGGCCGCGCCGATCGCTCCGTATCCCACGATGAGCACGTTCCGGTCGGCGAGCGCGGGCCGGAATCCGCCGAGCCACTCCCCCGTGTCCTGCGCCCGCACGAAGTCGGGCAGGCCGCGCAGCGAGGCGAGGATCAGGGCGAGCGCCAGCTCCGCCGTGCTCGCCTCGTGCACGCCGCGCGCGTTGCACAGCCGTACGCCGGAGCCCACGTGGCGCAGGCCCGGCTGGACGTGGTCGACGCCGGCGGACAGGGTCTGCACGACCTCGACCGAGCTCATCAGCGGCAGCGGGCGCACCCCGACGTCGCCGGGCTTCATGTACGGCACGACGTAGAACGCGCAGTCGGCCGGGTCCGCCGGGTACTCCTGCGCGCCGTCCCAGAAGTGGTACTTCGGCCCTTCCGGAAGGCCCTCGATCTCGTCCGGCGGGATGGGAAGCCATACGTCAGCAGTCATGCAGCGGAGGCTACGTCAGGGGCCCGCGACGCCAGAGGTTAGGTTGGGGTCCGGGAAAGGGAGGGTCACGACCAGGTGGAGCGCAGGACGATCGGCGCGGCGGCGCTCGCGGTGGGGGCCGTCGGACTCGGGTGCATGCCGATGAGCTGGGCCTACAGCACCTCGCGGCAGCGCGGCGAGGACTCGCTCAGGGCGGTGCACCGGGCACTGGACCTGGGGGCGACACTGCTGGACACGGCCGACATGTACGGCCCGTTCACCAACGAGCTGTTGCTGGGGCGGGTGTTGAAGGAGCGGCGCGGTGACGCCTTCGTGTCGACGAAGGTGGGTCTGCTGGTGGGTGATCAGCACGTCGTGGCCAACGGCCGCCCCGGGTACGTGAGAAGGGCCTGCGACGCCTCGCTGCGCCGGCTGCAGACCGACGTCATCGACCTGTACCAGCTGCACCGCGCGGACCCGGAGGTCCCCGTCGAGGAGACCTGGGGCGCGATGGCGGAGCTCGTACGGGCAGGAAAAGTACGGGCGTTGGGGCTCTGCGCGGTCGGTGCGCGGTCCGCGCGGCGGTCGGGGGCACGGCTGCACGACGCGACGGTCCGGCAGCTGGAGCGGGTGCAGCAGGTTTTCCCGGTGAGCGCTGTGGAGGCGGAGCTGTCGGTGTGGTCGCCGGAGGCGCGGGAGGGGCTGCTGCCGTGGTGCGCGGCGCGCGGTGTGGGTTTCCTGGCCGCGATGCCGCTCGGCAACGGCTTCCTGACCGGCACGCTGACGCCCGGTGAGGGTTTCGAGGCGGACGATCTGCGGGCCCGGCATCCCCGTTTCACCGCCGAGATGATGGCCGCGAACCAGCCGATCGTGGTCGGCCTGCGCCGTGTCGCCCGCCGGCACGGCAAGGACGTCACCCCGGCGCAGGTGGCTCTGGCCTGGGTACTGGCCCAGGGCCGGCAGGTGATCCCGGTGCCGGGTGCCAAGCGGGAGCGGTGGGTCGCCGAGAACGCGGGGGCGGCGGACCTGCGCCTGACGGAAGCCGACCTGGCGGAGATCGCGGACCTGCCCGCGGCCCGGGGGTCGTGGGACTGAGACGGAGGCCCGCGGGAGCGGGACCGGAAGCCACCGGCCGTCGGGCCGGGATCGGACGGTGATCGGCGGTTCGGTCTCCCGTGATCGGGAACTTGTGGGGCGCGGGCGGGGTATGACAGGGAGAACCCGCCGCGTCGAAGGGACGACATCGTGCACCATCGAGCCGTTACGGCCGTACTGGCCACCGCCGCGCTCCTGCTGACGGCCGGCTGTTCCTCCGAGGACGGAGGATCGCCGGACGGAGACGACGGCTCCTCCCCGGGCAGTACGGCGGGGCGGTCCGCGTCCCCGGAGAGCGGCGCAGAGGAGACACCGCCCGCGAAGGGCTCGGTGAAGGTGCTCCGTACGGTCGGTACGGACCTGCGCTCCCCCTGGGGGCTCGCGCCCCTGGCCGACGGCGATCTGCTGGTGTCGTCGCGTGACGATGCCACGATCAGCCGGGTCGACGCCGGGACGGGCGAGACCTCCGAGCTGGGCGAGGTGCCCGGGGTGTCGCCGTCCGGCGAGGGCGGTCTGCTCGGCATCGCGCTCTCCCCCGACTACGCCTCGGACCGCATGGTCTACGCCTACTTCACCTCGGCCTCGGACAATCGCATCGTCCGCATGATCTACGACGAGAGCAAGCCGGAGGGCGAGCGGCTGGGCGCGCCGGACACGGTGTTCCGGGGCATCCCCAAGGGAGTGGTCCACAACGGCGGCCGGATCGCGTTCGGCCCGGACCGGATGCTGTACGTGGGCACGGGCGAGAGCGGCGACACCGGCCTCTCCCAGGACGAGAAGTCGCTGGGCGGCAAGATCCTGCGGCTGACCCCGGAGGGCGAGCCGGCGCCGGGCAACCCGCTCCCCGACTCCGCGGTGTACTCGCTGGGCCACCGCAATGTGCAGGGCCTGGCCTGGGACTCCGAACAGCGGCTGTTCGCTTCGGAGTTCGGCCAGAACACCTGGGACGAGCTGAACGCGATCAAGCCCGGCGACAACTACGGCTGGCCCGAGGCGGAGGGCACGTCCGACGAGGGCGGCTTCCACGATCCGATCGCCCAGTGGAGCACGGACGAGGCTTCCCCGAGCGGCATCGCGTACGCGCAGGGGTCGATCTGGATGGCGGGCCTGCGCGGGGAGCGCCTGTGGCGGATCCCGCTCGAGGGCACGGAGGCCTCGGCGGACCCGCAGGCCTTCCTCGAGGGCGAGTACGGGCGGCTGCGCACGGTGGCGGCGGCGGGCGGCGACACGCTGTGGCTGGTCACCAGCAACACGGACGGCCGCGGCGACCCGGGCGGCGAGGACGACCGCATCCTGGAGGTCCGGGTGAGCTAGGGCGTGTCGTTCGGTTCCGGTTCGGAGTCCGGTTCCGGTTCGGGGTGGTCCGGTGACGGGTGCACGACGACCTTTCCGGACGCGAGGTCTATCGGTCCGCGCCCGGGATCGGCGTCGCCGACGTCCTCCCGGGTCAGTTCGAGCCGGTTCTGCTCGTCCCGGGTGTGCTTGCGGCCGGGAGCGAACAGTTCCTCGAAGGCGTTGAACACCGCTCCCCCTTCCAGGGTCGCGTGGGCGTGCCGCCCATTATCCCGTAGCGGACCGGTTCCCGGCCGGGGCCGCGAACAGCCCCAGGCGGTGGGCGAGCGCCGCCGCCTCGCCGCGGCCGGAGACGCCGAGCTTGGCGAGGATGTTGGACACGTGCACGCTGGCCGTCTTCGGTGAGATGAACAGCTCCTCGGCGATACGGCGGTTGGTGTGGCCGGCCGCCACCAGGCGCAGCACGTCGCGTTCCCGGCCGGTGAGGCCGAGTGCGTCGGCCGGGTCGGCGGGGGCCGGGGCGCGCTGCCGCGTACCGGGGTCGAGGGCGAGGCGGGCGCGCTGGGCCAGTTGGGTGGCCGACCGGGCCAGCGGGGCCGCCCCCAGGCGTTCGGCGACGGCCCTGGACAGCCGGAGCAGTGCGGTGGCTCGGGCGCGCTCGTCCTCGCCCGTTCCGGGGGCGAGCAGCGCCTCGGCGAGCCGGAAGCGGACCCGGGCGAGGTCGTAGGGCCGCTCCAGCTGTTCCAGCGCGGCGACGGCCGCGGCCCACTCGTCCGGTTCCGGCCGGCCCTCGGCGCGCAGCAGCTCGGCGCGCAGCCATGTCTCGTACGCCCGCCACAGCGGGACGCCGGTCGTCAGGCACTTGGCCGCGGCACGGAGGTGTCCGAGGATCCGGGGGCGCTCAGGTTCGGTGGCCGTGCTGCCGTACGCGTCGGCTTCGGCGGTCGCGGCGGCGAGCAGCAGCGGCCAGCCGTAGCGCTGGGTGCCGGGCGGCAGACCGGTCTCGAAAGCGCCGAGCCCGGTGAGCAGTTCGGTCCTGGCGTCGGTCAGGCGGCCTTCGGCGGCGGCGATCCCGATGGCGACCCGGGCCAGTGGCAGGAAGTACTGCGGCATGGCGTCGTGGGTGCCGAAGGAGGCGCGGGCCGCGCCGAGATGGCGGCCGGCCTCGGTCGTCTCGCCCCGGTCGAGGGCGAGATGGGCCAGCCGCACCCAGGCTCCGGCGCGTGGTTTGGCGCTCTGCTCCAGGTGCTGGGCGCCGGCCGCGGCCTCGGCCGCCTCGTCCCAGCGGCCGAGGGAGTGGAGGGTCTCGGCGAGGTTGCCCCACACCCAGCCCTCCGATTCCAGCAGGCCGAGCCCGCGGGTGACCCGCACGCCCTCCCGCAGGAGTGCGACCGCCTCCTGCGAGCGGCCGATGCCTTCGAGGGCGGACGGCAGGTTGATGTGGCTGCGGCCCACCACCATGTCCACGCCCAGTTCGGTCGCCCGGTCCTTGACCTCGTACATCTCGGCGAGGCCGGCGTCGATGTCGCCGGCGTCGACCTTGAGGCCGCCGAGCGTGAGCCGGGCGCCCAGTTCGATGTCGTGGGCGCCGACCATGCGCGCGTACTCGACGGCCCGTTCGGCGGCGGCCATGGCGTCGGGGCCCGGTTCGTGCAGCATGGACCAGCCGGCGACGGAGGCGAGGACCTCGGCGTGCACCTCGGACGGGGGCAGGCCACGCACCAGGTCCTGCGCGGTGCCCAGTTCGCTCCAGCCGTCGCCGCGGGCGAGGGACTGGACGAGCCGGGAGCGCTGCACCCAGAACCAGGCGGCACGCAGCGGGTCCGGTTCCTCCTCCAGGACGCGCAGGGCCCGTTTGGTGATCTTCATGGCGCGTTCGCGTTCCCCGCAGAGCCGCCCGGCGACGGCGGCCTCGGCCATCAGGTCGAGATAGCGCAGGGGGGCCGCGTCGGCTGTCCCGGCCGCGTCGGGGTCACCGCCGGCCGGGGGCGCGCCGGGCGGTGTACCGCGCCGTTTCGGCAGTGGGGGCGGGTAGGCCTCGGTGTAGTCGACCGGGCGCAGGGTGGCCCGTACGGCGTCGGGGACGGCGTCCCACAGTTCCATCGCCCGCTCCAGCAGGCCCAGTTGCTCGGAGTAGGCGTGGCGCCGTCGGGCCTCGACGGAGGCGTCGAGGACGGCGGGCAGGGCCTTGGCGGCGTCGTGGGCGTGGTACCAGTAGCTGGCCAGGCGGGTCACCCGCTCGTCGGCGGGGACGGGGGTGGGGTCGGCCTCCAGGGCTCGGGCGTAGCGGCGGTTGAGGCGGGAGCGTTCGCCGGGCAGCAGGTCGTCGCTGACGGCCTCGCGGACCAGGGAGTGGCGGAAGCGGTAGCCGTCGCGGTCGGGCACGGGTGTGAGGATGCCGGCGTTCACCGTGGAGCGCAGGGCGCCGAGGAGGTCGTCCTCGGCGAGCCGGGCGACGGCGGCCAGCAGCCGGTGCTCGACGGTGGAGCCGCCCTCGGCGACGCACCGGACCACCTGCTGGGCGCTCTCCGGCAGGCTCTCGACCCTGACCAGGAGCAGGTCGCGCAGGGTGTCGGTGAGTCCGGTGCGGCAGCCCTCGTGGGAGGCGGCGGCGAGTTCCTCGATGAAGAAGGCGTTGCCGTCGGAGCGTTCGAAGATGTCGTCGACGCGGTCGGGTTCGGGTTCCCGGTCGAGGATGCCGGCGATCTGACGGCCGGCCTCCTCGCGGTTGAAGCGGCCGAGTTCGACGCGGTGGACCGTGCGGAGCCGGTCGAGTTCGGCGAGCAGGGGGCGCAGCGGGTGGCGGCGGTGGATGTCGTCGGAGCGGTAGGTGGCGAGGACGACGAGGCGGCCGGTGCGCAGGGTGCGGAAGAGATAGGCGAGCAGGTGGCGGGTGGAGGCGTCGGCCCAGTGCAGGTCCTCCAGGGCGAGGACGACGGTGTGTTCGGCGGCGACGCGTTCCAGCAGGCGGGCGGTGAGGGCGAAGAGGCGGGCCGTGCCGTGTTCGTCGCGCCGGATCTCGGGGGCGGAGGTGCCGAGTTCGGGCAGGAGGCGGGCCAGTTCCTCCTCCTGTCCTGCGGCCGCGGCGGCGAGCCGCTCGGGGAGCTCGCGGCGCAGCTGGCGCAGGGCGGTGGAGAACGGGGCGAAGGGCAGGCCGTCGGCACCGATCTCGACGCAGCCGCCGAGGGCGACGACCGCGCCCCGGTGGCGGGCCGCGGCGGCGAACTCCTCGACGAGACGGGTCTTCCCGACGCCGGCCTCGCCCCCGACAAGCAACGCCTGCGGCTCGCCCGCGCCGGTGGCGGCGCGGGCGAGCGCGGTGTTCAACATGTCGAGTTCGCCGGTACGGCCGACGAACACGGGACTGACGGACCTCGTCTCCACGGCCCCGAGCATCGCACGCGGGTCCGACAGCGCGGCACCGGTTTTCGCCGCGCGGGGCACGGCGGGGCGGTGCCCGTTCACGGCCGGAGCCGGCCGGACGCCTCCGCTCCTGGGCACGACGGCGCGCTCCGGCACCGGTTCCGTGCCGACGGAACGACGGCCGACCCCCGTACGGCCGCCGGTCCGCGTGCGCTCACTCGTCCCGCTGCTGTCGCTCGTCCCGATGTGGCCACTCTTTCGGGTGAGGTCACTCGTCCCGCCGCGACCGCTCTTCCCACTGCTGTCACTCGTCCCGATGTGGTCACTTGTCCCGGTGCGGTCGCCGGTTCGCGTGCGGCCACCGCGGCCGGCGCTCCCCGTCCCGGTGGCGGGGCTCATACGGCCCGGGCGAACCGGTGGCGGCGTGGGCGGCGGCTATGGCTCTCGTGCTCGGCGTCCTGTGCCTCGGCTTCGCGGCGGGCGGCTCGTGCGAGGCGGACGGCCTCGCGGGCCCTGCGCTCGTCGTCGGCCCGGCGGATGAGGTCGGCGGAGCGGTTCCTGGCGATCTCGTACTCGTACATGGCGTGTTCCCCTGGGAGGCGGTGTCCGGCGTCGCTTTCCGCGATGCCTCCACCTTCGTCTCCCAGGCGGGCCCGCCGCATCGGGAGAGTTCCGCATATTCGGCGGCCGTCGTGGCCTTAGACACGTGGCCTTAGACACGGGTGAGGGGCCCCGGTCCGGCCTAAGGTGCTCGTGGCCGGACCAAGGCCCCTTTGGAACTGCTCGAGAACTCCTCGGAATCCCCGGTGCCCGCCGGGGTCCCGCGACGGCTCAACCGGCGGCGGGCAGCCCCAGCAGGACGTCGGTGTACTTGAGTACGGCGAACAGCAGCCCGATGGCACCGAGTGCGACACCGGCCCAGGCGACCGACTTGATCCAGGGCGCCTGTGCGGCGCCGGGCGTCCCGAACGCCGGCCGGGCGAGCACCGCCGCGCCGACGATCAGCGCGGTGAGCGCGAACAGGCCGCCCCACAGCGCGCTGGTCTGCCAGGCGTCGCCGTAGACCTCCTTGATCTGGACGGCGACGGTCGAGTCCGCGGCGGTCTCCAGCTGGCCGACCAGGGTCTCTCGGGCGGCGGCCACCGTGCCGAGCCAGCTGCCGGTGAGCGAGACGACGCCGAGTCCGGCGGAGACGACGGCCGCGGCGCCCTGCCCGACGCCGGTGGCGCCCCGGGCCTCCGGCTTCAAGGCCGGTTCCGTCTCCGGTTCCGTCTCCGGCTCCGGCTCCGTGGTGCCGCCGTCGACCGCGTCGGCGTCGGCGACCGCCCCGGTCCCGGCCTCGGTCCCGCTCCTGTCCGCGCTGGTGTCCGCGCTGTTGTCCTCGGCCTTGGCCGCTTTCTCGGTCTCGGTCTTGGTTCCCATGGGCGCACCGTACGGACGCTCTCTGAAAAGTCCCTTAATGATCGCTGTGCGCCGCGCGCGCCGTCCGCCATTCGGGGGCCAGCACCGACCACACCTCCAGGTCGTGCCGTACGCCGTGGTGGAGATGGGACGCGCGCCGTACCCCGTCCCGGGTCATGCCGAGCCGGCGGGCCGTGTTGAGGCTGGGCTCGTTGCCGGCGGCGGCGACCCACTCCACGCGGTGAATGCCCCGCTGCTCGATCACCCAGTCGATCAGCACCCGCATGGCGCGCGTGACGAGCCCGCGCCCGGTGGCGGCGGGCTCCAGCCAGCAGCCGACCTCGCAGGTACCGCCTGCGGCGTCGAAGTTCAGCGTGAGCACCCCGCCCACGAGCGTGCCGTCCAGCCACAGGCCGTGCAGCGCGGCCGTGTCGGCGGCGCGGAAGTCGGCGTACCGCTGGAGGGCCTCCCGCGCGGTGGGCACGTCGACGGCCTTGGAGCCGAAGGGGACGTACCGGTTGATGAATTCCCGGCCCCGCTCCAGATGGGCGAGGAACTCCTCCGCGTGCCAGGGCTCCAGGGGACGCAGTTCGGCTCCGTCGTCACCCAGTCGTATCGCGTACATCCGTCTGCCGTTCCTCCTTGGCGAGCACATCCCCCACCTCGGCGTCGGTGGTGGCGGCCAGCCTCTCATGGGTGGCGCGGCTCTCCGGCGGCTCGATGCCGACGCGCGGCAGGATCCGGTCCAGTCGGCGGGGCAGCCACCAGTTGGCGCCGCCGAGCAGATGCATGAGCGCGGGGACGAGCAGGGTGCGCAGCACGAAGGCGTCGAGGGCGACGGCGGCGGCGAGCGCGATGCCGAACATCGCTATGACGCGGTCGCCGGTCAGGACGAAGGCGAGGAAGACCGAGATCATGATCACGGCCGCGGAGTTGATCACCCGGCCGGTCTCGGCGAGGCCGACCCGTACCGCGCGCCGGTTGTCCCCGGTCTCCAGCCATTCCTCGTACATCCGGCTGACCAGGAAGACCTGGTAGTCCATGGAGAGTCCGAAGAGGACCGACACCATGATCACGGGCAGGAAGGGTTCGATGGGACCCCCGCTGCCGAGGCCCAGCAGTTCGCTGCCCCAGCCCCACTGGAAGATCGCCACGACCACGCCGAAGGCGGCGGCGACGGCGGCCACGTTCATCGCGGCGGCCTTGAGCGGAATGACGACGGACCGGAAGGCGAGCAGGAGCAGCAGACACCCCAGGCCGACGACGACGCCGACGAACAGGGGCAGCTTGTCGACGATGACCTCGGCGAAGTCGTCGTAGCCGGCCGTCATGCCGCCGACCCGCACATCGAGGGCGGTACCGGCCTCGGCGCGCGGCAGTACGTCCTCGCGCAGCCGGTCGACCAGGTCGCTGGTCGGCTTCGACTGCGGGGAGGACTCCGGTACGACGGAGAGGTACGCGGTACCGCCGTCGGCGCTGTGGACCACCGGCCCGACGTTCGCGACGCCCTCGGTCTCGCGCAGGGCGGGGCCGAGCGTGTCCAGGGCGAGCCGGTCGGCGGCGCCGTCGACCTCGGTCACGAGGGTGAGGGGGCCGTTGACGCCGGGCCCGAATCCGTCGGCGAGGAGGTCGTAGGCCTGGCGGGTGGTGGAGGTCTTCGGGTCGTTGCCCTGGTCGGAGGTGCCGAGATGGAGGGAGGAGGTGGGCAGCGCCAGCACCGCCATGACGACCAGGGCGAGCGCCCCGAGCAGCTTGGGCCTGCGCTCCACGAACGCCGCCCAGCGTGCGGCGAAGCCGGTCGGCAGTTCCGGTTGCGGGCCGGCCTCGGCCAGTCGGCGCCGTTCGCGGCGGCTGAGGGCGCGCATGCCGATGAGCGACAGCAGCGCGGGCAGCAGGGTGACCGAGGCGGCGACGGTCAGCACCACGGTGAGCGAGGCCGCGACGGCGACGCCGTTGAGGAAGTTCAGCCGGAGGATCAGCATGCCCAGCAGGGCGATGCACACGGTGACCCCCGCGAACACGACCGCGCGTCCGGTGGTGGCGACGGCGTCGGTGGCGGCCTCGGCGACGGACAGCCCGCGCTTCAGTCCGCGCCGGTGCCTGGTCACGATGAACAGCGCGTAGTCGATGCCGACGCCGAGGCCGATCAGCATGCCCAGCATCGGCGCGAAGTCGGCGACGGTCATGACGTGCCCGAGCAGCACGATCGAGGCGTACGCGGTGCCGACGCCGACCAGGGCGGTGGCGATGGGCAGCAGCGAGGCGGCGAGCGAGCCGAAGGCGAGGAAGAGGACGAGGGCGGCGACGGCCACTCCGACGATCTCCGCGAGGTGCCCCTCCGGTGCCCCGGTCAGCGCGGCGGCGCTGCCGCCCAGTTCCACCTGGAGTCCGTCGGTCCGGGCGGCCTCGGCCGCGTCGAGCACGGCCGCCGCCTCGCCCTCGTCGATGTCCTTGGCCAGGTCGTCGTAGGTGACGGTGGCGTAGGCGGTACGGCCGTCCGCGCTGATCCCGCCGGTGCCGTCGTCCTCGTACGGGCCGGTCACGGCGGCGATGCCGGGCAGGTCCGCCATCCGGTCCAGGGTGCGGGTCATGCTCTGTTCGACATCGGAGTCCCGGACGCTGCCGGACGGGGTGTGCCAGACCACGGTGTCGCTGTCGCCCGACAGCGCCGGGAAGCCCTCGCGCAGCAGCTCGGTGGCGTGCCCGGACTCGGTGCCGGGCACCTCGTAGTCGTTCGAGTACGCGTTTCCGGTCGCGAAGGCTCCCGCCGCGACCCCGCCGAGGGCGAGGAGCCACAGCAGAACGGTGATCAGACGGCGTCGGACACACCAGCGTGCGAGGGCTGCCACGAATCGTGCTCCCAGAGCGACTGTCGGCGGATCTTTGACCGGGAACAGCCACTCGTGACCGAACAGCCCGCAAAGAACGCATGAGCAATGAAGTGGCACTCTTCCAGCCGTCGGTGATCCATTGCGGCATTCGTGTTTTTATTCACAATGCGGGTTATTGTCATCCATTCGGACCACCATCCTGAATCCGTCGCCGGACGTGGGGTCGCCCACCGCCGAGCGGGGGTCAGTCGAACTGATCCCCCACCGCCATCACCATCAGCCCCGCGATCAGCAGCCACAGCGCCCTGCGGGTCCGCCCGCGCGAGCCGAGGACGGCGGCGAGTGCGCAGGCACCGGCGCCGCAGGCGTAGGCCACCGGCACGAGGGCCGGGGTGGAGCCGGTGAGGCGGAGCAGCGCCGCGGCCACCCCGGCCAGGGCGAGCACGGCCCCGGTGCCGACCGCGGCCCACCTGGCCCGCCGGGCCCCCCGAAGGGCGTCGTCGCCCTGCTCGCCCTGTTCGGCGTCTTCGGCGTCGTCGCCGTGTCCGGCGTCTTCGGCGTGTCCGGCGTCTTCGGCGTGTCCGGCGTCTTCGGCGTCGTCGCCGTGTCCGGCGTCTTCGGCGTCTTCGGCGTCTTCGGCGTCTTCGGCGTCTTCGGCGTCTTCGGCGTCTTCGGCGTGAGTGTCCGGGGGCGGGTCGGAATCAGTGCGTCCACTCATGGCGCGGGAGCGTAGCGCCCCGGGCTCGCAAACCCGGATGCGGGGGCGCGTGGCCGCCTGTTACCGTCCGTCGGTCCGACGCTCCGCGGCAGCCCGCCGCCCCGGCCGAAGCAGGTGCTTTGATGACGGTCCGCCCGATCTCCGACGCAACCCCTTTTTCCCCGCACGGACCCAAGGAGCCCGTTCACCGATGTCGGACATCACATCGAACACCCCGCACGACGACCTCGCTAGCCGCCTGACGCTGCCCCGGTACCCGCGCAGCAGCACCTACGACGCCCGCTGGACCGTCGAGAACGCGATGGGCCCGCACGCGCTGTGGCTGCTGGAGTGGCTCGCCCCGGCCCTCGGCCTCGACACCCTGCGCCCCGGCGCCCGGGTGCTCGACCTGGGCTGCGGACGCGCCATGACGTCCGTCTTCCTGGCCAGGGAGTACGACGTCCGGGTCACCGCGGCCGACCTGTGGATCAGGCCCGGGGAGAACGCGCGCCGTATCGCCGAGGCGGGCGTCGCCGACCGGGTGCTGCCGGTCCTCGCCGAGGCACACGACCTGCCCTTCGGCGACGAGAGCTTCGACGCGATCGTCTCCATCGACGCGTACCAGTACTTCGGCACCGACGATCTGTACCTGCCGTCCCTGACCCGGCTGCTGAAGCCGGGCGGGCGGATCGGTGTCGTCGTCCCGGCGATGCGTGAGGAGATCGAGGGCACCGAACCGCCGGAGCACCTGAAGCCCTTCTGGGACCCCGCGTTCTGGTGCTTCCACACCCCCGCCTGGTGGCGCCGTCACTGGACCCGCAGCGCGGCCGTGGAGGTCGAGACGGCCGACTGGCTGCCGGACGGCTGGCGGGAGTGGCTGCTCTGGTGCGACGTCGTCGCCGAGGAGAGCACGGAGGAGTTCCACGTGCGGTCGAGCCGTGAGAGCGCGCGGATGCTGCGCGTGGACGAGGGCCGCATGCTGGGCTTCGCCCGCGTGGTGGGGCGTCGGCCCTGACCGTGTGAGGCATGTGGCGCCGACCGCGTGCGAGAACTGATCGACGGAAGAGGGGGACGCGTCGAATCCGATGCGTCCCCCTCTTCCGTTCCCGTGCGGCGCCCGGGGATCAGCCCTCGGCGACGCCCAGCTTCTCCAGAATCAGCTCCTTGACGCGGGCCGCGTCCGCCTGGCCGCGGGTGGCCTTCATGACCGCGCCGACCAGCGCGCCGGCCGCCGCCACCTTGCCGCCACGGATCTTGTCCGCGACGCCCGGGTTGCCGGCGATGGCCTCCTCCACGGCGGCGGTGAGCGCGCCGTCGTCGGAGACGACCTTCAGGCCGCGCTTCTCGACCACCTCGTCCGGAGTGCCCTCACCGGCGAGGACGCCCAGGATGACCTGGCGGGCCAGCTTGTCGTTCAGGTCGCCGGAGGTCACCAGCTCGGCGACCCGGGCGACCTGCTCCGGCGTGATCGTCAGCTCGTCGAGCGCCTTGCCCGACTCGTTGGCGCTGCGGGCCAGCTCGCCCATCCACCACTTGCGGGCGGAGGCCGCGTCGGCGCCCGCGTCG
Source organism: Streptomyces sp. NPDC058632 (assembly GCF_042717095.1). Taxonomy (NCBI): domain Bacteria; kingdom Bacillati; phylum Actinomycetota; class Actinomycetes; order Kitasatosporales; family Streptomycetaceae; genus Streptomyces; species Streptomyces sp. NPDC058632. Next base: position 22,377 of record NZ_JBHXQZ010000014.1, read on the forward strand.
ATCGTGGCGACGATCGGGTCCAGCGCACCGGCGTTGAGGATCGCCTGCATGTCGGTGCCGGAGATCCCCCACTCCTCGCGGAGCCGGCTGCGGCGCACCAGCGGCAGCTCGGGCAGCCCGGCGCGCAGTTCCTCGACCCACTCGCGGGACGGGGCGACGGGGACCAGGTCGGGCTCCGGGAAGTACCGGTAGTCCTCGGCCTCCTCCTTCACGCGACCGGAGGTCGTCGACCCCGTGTCCTCGTGGAAGTGCCGGGTCTCCTGGATGATCGTCCCGCCGTCGTTCAGCACGGCGGCGTGCCGCTGGATCTCGAAGCGGGCCGCGCGCTCCACGGACCGCAGCGAGTTGACGTTCTTCGTCTCCGAGCGGGTGCCGAACTTCTCCCGGCCGTGCGGGCGCAGCGACAGGTTGACGTCGCAGCGCATCTGGCCCATCTCCATCCGGGCCTCGGACACCCCGAGCGCACGGATGAGCTCGCGCAGCTCACGGACGTAGGCGCGGGCGACCTCGGGGGCGCGCTCGCCCGCTCCCTCGATCGGCTTGGTGACGATCTCGATCAGCGGGATGCCGGCCCGGTTGTAGTCGAGCAGGGAGTGGGACGCGCCGTGGATACGGCCGGTGGCGCCGCCGACGTGCGTCGACTTGCCGGTGTCCTCCTCCATGTGGGCGCGCTCGATGTCCACGCGGAAGGTTTCGCCGTCCTCCAGCTGCACGTCGAGGTAGCCGTCGAAGGCGATCGGCTCGTCGTACTGGGAGGTCTGGAAGTTCTTCGGCATGTCCGGATAGAAGTAGTTCTTCCGGGCGAAGCGGCACCACTCGGCGATCTCGCAGTTCAGCGCGAGACCGATCTTGATGGCGGACTCGACCCCGGTCGCGTTGACGACCGGGAGCGCGCCCGGCATGCCGAGGCAGGTGGGGCAGGTCTGGGTGTTCGGGTCGGCGCCGAGCGTGGTCGAGCAGCCGCAGAACATCTTGGTCCTGGTGCCGAGTTCGACATGGACCTCGAGGCCCATGACGGGGTCGTACGACGCCAGCGCGTCCTCGTACGACACCAGGTCGGTCGTGATGGTCACGGTGTAACTTCCCTCTCAGCCCAGCAGGACGTCGTCGTCGCCCAGCCGCTTCAGCTCGCGGTACAGGATGGCGAGGCCGGTGACGATCGCGGCGGCGGACACGGTGGCGTCGATCAGGACCAGGGTGTCCTTCTCGTGCCGCGCCTTCTTGAGGCGCTTGGCGACACCGAACGCGCTGAACGCGGTACCGGCCATGGCCAGATACGTGCCGGACCTGGACTTCGTGAAACCCTTGGCCTTGGTCAGTGCACTCACAACGACGGAGCCTCCTCGATCAGCGGGTGGCCCCACTTTTCCACGAAGGCCGCCTCGACGGCTGCGCCCACCTTGTAGAGGCGGTCGTCCTTCATGACCGGGGCGATGATCTGCAGTCCGACCGGCAGGTTGTCCTCGGGCGCGAGGCCGCAGGGCAGCGACATGGCCGCGTTGCCCGCCAGGTTGGTCGGGATGGTGCACAGGTCGGCGAGGTACATCGCCATCGGGTCGTCGGCGCGCTCGCCGATCGCGAAGGCGGTGGTGGGCGTCGTCGGGGAGACGATCACGTCGACCTGTTCGAACGCCGTGTCGAAGTCCTGCTTGATCAGCGTACGGACCTTCTGGGCGCTGCCGTAGTACGCGTCGTAGTAGCCGGAGCTGAGCGCGTACGTGCCGAGCATGATGCGGCGCTTGACCTCGGGGCCGAAGCCGGCCTCGCGGGTCAGCGAGGTGACCTCCTCGGCGGAGTGCGTGCCGTCGTCGCCGGTCCGCAGGCCGTAGCGCAGGCCGTCGAAGCGGGCGAGGTTGGAGGAGCACTCGGACGGCGCGATCAGGTAGTACGCCGACAGCGCGAGGTCGAAGGACGGGCAGTCCAGCTCGACGATCTCGGCGCCGAGTTCCTTCAGCAGGGCGACGGTCTCGTCGAACCGCTGGATGACGCCGGCCTGGTAGCCCTCGCCGCGGAACTGCTGGACGACACCGACGCGCATGCCGGTGACCGAACCGTTGCGGGCGGCCTCGACGACCGGCGGGACCGGGGCGTCGATGGAGGTGGAGTCGAGCGGGTCGTGCCCGGCGATGACCTCGTGCAGCAGGGCCGCGTCCAGGACCGTGCGGGCGCAGGGGCCGCCCTGGTCGAGGGAGGAGGAGAACGCCACCATGCCGTAGCGGGAGACCGCGCCGTAGGTCGGCTTCACGCCGACCGTGCCGGTGACGGAGGCCGGCTGGCGGATGGAGCCGCCGGTGTCGGTGCCGATGGCGAGGGGGGCCTGGAAGGAGGCGAGCGCGGCGCTCGACCCGCCGCCGGAGCCGCCGGGGATCTTGGTGAGGTCCCAGGGGTTGCCGGTCGGTCCGTAGGCACTGTTCTCGGTGGAGGACCCCATGGCGAACTCGTCCATGTTGGTCTTGCCGAGGATGACGACGTCGGCGGCCTTGAGCCGCTTGGTGAGCGTCGCGTCGTACGGCGGGATCCAGCCCTCGAGGAGCTTGGAGCCGACGGTGGTCGGGATGCCCTCGGTGGTGAAGATGTCCTTGAGCGCGAGGGGGACGCCGGCCAGCGGGCCGAGCTTCTCCCCCTTGGCGCGCTTCTCGTCGACGGCGCGGGCCTGGGCGAGAGCGCCCTCGCGGTCGACGTGCAGGAAGGCGTGCACCTTCTCGTCGACGGCCTCGATCCGGGCCAGGTGTGCCTCGGTGACCTCGACGGCCGTGAGCTCGCCGGAGGCGATCCTCGCGGCGGTGTCGGCGGCCGTGAGCTTGATGATGTCCGTCATGGAATTCAGTCCTCCCCCAGGATCTGCGGCACCTTGAAACGCTGCTGCTCCTGGGCCGGGGCGCCGGAGAGCGCCTGCGCGGGGGTGAGCGAGGGACGGACCTCGTCCGGGCGCATGACGTTCGTCAGCGGGAGCGGGTGCGAGGTCGGCGGTACGTCTTGGTCGGCGACTTCGCTGACGCGGGCCACCGCGCCGATGATGTCGTCGAGCTGGCCTGCGAAGTGGTCGAGCTCTTCGGGCTTCAGCTCCAGACGCGCCAGCCGGGCGAGGTGGGCGACCTCCTCGCGCGTGATGCCAGGCATGCAGCGTTCCTCTGGGGTGAGTGTGCGGTTCGGGCTAGGGCCTGCCGCCGCGTTCCGGGCGGCCGGGCGTGGCGCGGTCCGCGGGAAGGTGACGACAGGCCCCAATCCTATGGGTCGCCGCCCCGTACCCGTGAAACGGTTTCCCCGCGCCTCCCGAAAGCGGGACGCCTCACGGCTTCAGGCCGGGCGGCCGAAGTCGTCGGTGACTGCTGCCGGGAGGGCGACTGCCGGGCGCTGCCAGCCGCGGGAGCCGCGGGCGAGGAGCCAGGCCGTGGTTTCGTCGGGCGGCATCGCGGCCGCGACCAGCCAGCCCTGGACGGCGTCGCAGCCGAGGTCGCGCAGGCGTTCCCAGGTCTCGTCGTCCTCGACGCCCTCGGCGACGACGAGCAGTCCGAGCGAGTGGGCGAGGTCGACGGTGCAGCGCACGATCTCGGCGTCCTCGGTGTCGACGGCCAGCCTGGCCACGAACGAGCGGTCGATCTTCAGCTCGCTGACGGGCAGCCGCCGCAGGTGCACGAGGGAGGAGTAGCCGGTGCCGAAGTCGTCGAGGGACATCTTCACCCCGTGCCCGGTCAGTCCGTTGAGGGTGTCGGCGGCGCGCTGCGGGTCCTCCAGGAGGACGTTCTCGGTGATCTCGAGCTGGAGCGCTCCCGCCGGAACCCCGTGCCGGGCCAGTCGCGCCGCGACGGAGCCGGCGAAGCCGGGGCTGTGGACGTCGCGCGGGGAGACGTTGACCGCGACCGGCACGAACAGGCCCTGGGCACGCCACCGGGCGACCTGCCCGAGGGCGGTCTCCAGCACGTAGTCGGTGAGCTGCGGCATCAGGCCGGAGGACTCGGCGATGGCTATGAACTCGTCCGGCGGCACCTTGCCGCGCTCCGGGTGCACCCAGCGGACCAGGGCCTCCAGGCCCGCGACCTGTCCGTCGAAGCGGACCTTGGGCTGGTAGTGGAGCTGGACCTCGTGTGCGTCCAGGGCCCGGCGCAGGTCGCCCAGGAGTCCCAGCCGGTCGGGGGTGTTGGAGTCCCGCTTGGACTCGTAGACCTCGACGCCCGTGCGGTCCCGTTTGGCCTGGTACATCGCCACGTCCGCGCGCCGCAGCAGGCCCTCGGCGTCGAGGGCGTGGTCGGGGAACACGGCGACGCCCGCGCTGGCCTCCAGCACGAGGGTGAGGCCGTCGAGGTCGAGCGGTGAGCTGAGGGCGGACACCAGACTGCGGGCGACCCGGGTCGCCGACGTGATGGAGTCGGCGACCGGCAGTAAGACGGCGAACTCGTCGCCGCCGAGCCGCGCGGCCTCCGCCCCGCGCGGCAGGGCCAGCCTCAGCCGGTCGGCGATCTGCAGCAGCAGCCGGTCACCCGCGAGGTGACCGAGCGTGTCATTGACCGATCGGAACCGGTCGAGGTCGATCAGCATGAGGGTGGTGCGGGCGTCGGCGCGCTCGGCGTCGTCCAGCGCGGTCCAGATGCGCTCGAGGAGCCACTGGCGGTTGGGCAGTCCGGTCAGGGGATCGCGCAACTGCTCCTCCGCGCGGGCCCTGGCCATCCACAGCATGGAGTCGAGCGCGATCAGCGGGATGGCGAACAGCGGCAGGACGACCGGCCGGGCGTCGGCGACCACGCAGATCAGCGGCGCTATGCCGAGCAGCGCCACCGCGACCAGGCCCTGTCTGACCAGGGCGGTGCGGGCGACCGTGGGCAGTCCGCCCCGCGGGACGTGCAGGTACCAGTAGAGGGTGCGGGTGACCGTGAGATACGCGGCGGCGACGAGCACCACTTCGAAGGCGGTGTGCAGCCCCCAGGTGTCCGGAGTCGCGGGGGACTCGACGGACGGTACGGATCCGAGCAGGGCCAGCACCAGCGCGCCGGCGCCGATGCCGAGCAGGTCCACCGCGCCGTGCAGGATGCCGTGCCGCCAGCGGCCGCGCCGGGCCATGCCGACCAGCACGACCACGGTGAGGCTGACCATGCCGGCCGGGACCCAGCCGTAGAGCAGCAGCACGGCGAGGGTGACGGCGGCACCCGAGCCGGTGCCGCCCCACCAGCGGGAGCGGCCCAGCATCACCAGGTGGCCGACGACGATCCCGGTCAGTACGGCCAGGGACCAGCCGACGCGGCCGGACGGGAAGAGCGCGTGACCGCCGGTGAACGCTCCGAGGACGCCGGCGCCGAGCACGAACGCGGCGGCCGAGACGACCGCGGTGGGCAACGCGGGCCAGGACAGGTGCCGTTCCGCGTGTGCTTCGGACAGCCCGGGACCGTCCGCGGACAGTCCGGTGGCGAGCCGGGGCACTCCGGGGCCCCGCCCGGCGCCCGGCTGTCCGGCCGCCGGCTGCCCCGCGGGCCGTCCCGTCCCACGTCCGCGCCACCGTGCGGCCGCCGTGCGGCGCAGGCCCAGGCGCAGCCGTGAGCCCGGGGCGGCGCTCTCGGTGGGTTTCATTCCCGTCCCTCTCACAGCCGGCGGTGCCCACGCCACACGGCTCGATGCCTGACAACCCCCGGCGGCTCCGTGATAGAAAGCCCTTCCACGGTGCCGCCACGAACACAGGGATGCCCCGACCGCAGCTGGGCACGGCGGGCGCACCTCCCAACAGTAGGCCGCGGAAGGCTTCCAGGGGCACGGTCGCCGACGGTTGCCCGAATGCACCCCAGGCGCCCGTATCCATCTGGTATGCGCCGATCGGGTGGCCTTTCCCCGCTGCTTCTCGCCTGTTCCCCGGCTGCTCCCCCACTACTCCGCGGACTGTTGCGCGGACTGCTCCTCGACGGGCAGCGCCGCGTCGGCCGCCGCCCGTGGCCCTTCGTCGAGCAGGACGGTGAAGCCCTCCTCGTTCAGGACCGGTACCTTGAGCTGCATCGCCTTGTCGTACTTCGACCCCGGGTTGTCGCCCACGACGACGAAGGACGTCTTCTTCGAGACCGAGCCGGTCACCTTCGCTCCGCGGCTCTGCAGCGCCTCCTTCGCGCCGTCCCGGGTGAAGTGCTCCAGGGTGCCGGTCACCACGACCGTCAGCCCTTCGAGCGGGCGCGGGCCCTCGTCCTCGCCGGCCCCCTCGTCCTCCATGCGGACACCGGCCGCCCGCCACTTGCGGATGATCTCGCGGTGCCACTCCTCGGCGAACCACTGCTTGACGGAGGCGGCGATGATGCCGCCGACGCCCTCGGTGTCGGCCAGTTCCTTCTCGGTGGCCTGCTCGATCCGGTCGATGGACCGGAACTCCCGGGCCAGCGCCTCCGACGCGACCGGGCCGACGTGCCGGATCGACAGACCGGTGAGGACCCGGGCGAGCGGGCGCTCCTTGGCCGCCGCGATGTTCGCCAGCATCGCGACCGCGTTCTTGCGCGGTTCGCCCTCCTGGTTGGCGAAGACGGTGGCGGTCTTCTCCTCGCCCGTCTTCGGGTCCCGCTTGGGCAGGCCGCTGTCCTGGTCGAGGACGTACGCCCTGATGGGCAGCAGTTGGTCGACGGTGAGGTCGAAGAGGTCGCCCTCGTCCTTCAGCGGCGGGTCGGCGGGCTCGAGGGGCCCGGTGAGCGCCGCGGCGGCGACATAGCCGAAGTGCTCGATGTCCAGCGCCTTGCGGCCCGCGAGATAGAACAGGCGCTCCCGCAGCTGGGCCGGACAGGTACGGGCGTTGGGGCAGCGCAGGTCGACGTCACCCTCCTTCATCGGCCGCAGCGGCGTACCGCACTCCGGGCACTCGGCCGGCATCACGAAAGCGCGCTCACTGCCGTCGCGCAGGTCGGCGACCGGACCGAGGATCTCCGGGATGACGTCACCGGCCTTGCGCAGCACCACCGTGTCCCCGATGAGGACGCCCTTGGCCTTGACCACGTCCTGGTTGTGCAGCGTGGCGAACTCCACCTCGGAGCCGGCCACGGTGACCGGCTCGACCTGCGCGTACGGCGTGACCCTGCCCGTACGGCCGACGCCCACGCGGATGTTGACGAGTTTGGTGTTGACCTCCTCGGGCGCGTACTTGTACGCGATGGCCCAGCGCGGTGCGCGCGAGGTGGAGCCGAGGCGGCCCTGGAGCGGGATCTCGTCGAGCTTGATCACCGCGCCGTCGATCTCGTGCGCCACGGAGTGCCGGTTCTCGCCGTAGTGCGCGATGAACTCCCGTACGCCGGCGAGGCCCCCGACCACACGGTTGTGCGCGGAGGTGGGCAGGCCCCAGGTCTTCAGCAGGTCGTACGCCTCGGAGAGGCGGGCGAGGCCCTCGAAGCCCTCCAGGGCGCCGATGCCGTGGACGACCATGTGCAGGGGGCGGGTGGCGGTGACGCGCGGGTCCTTCTGGCGCAGCGAACCGGCCGCCGCGTTGCGCGGGTTGGCGAAGGGCTTGTCGCCGGCCTCCACCAGGCGGGCGTTGAGGCCCTGGAACTCCTCCATCGGGAAGAAGACCTCGCCGCGGATCTCCACGAGGGCGGGTACGTCGTCGCCCTTCAGGCGGTCCGGGATCTCGGTGATCGTCCGCACGTTGGGCGTGATGTCCTCGCCGGTGCGGCCGTCACCGCGGGTCGCCGCGCGGACCAGGCGCCCGTGCTCGTAGGTGAGGTTCACGGCGAGGCCGTCGACCTTCAGCTCGCACAGGAAGTGGAACTCCTGCTCGCCCAGCTCCCGGTGGATGCGCTCGGCCCAGGCGGCGAGGTCGTCGTCGTTGAAGGTGTTGTCGAGGGAGAGCATGCGGGAGCGGTGCTGGACGGACGTGAACTCCGTCGCGTACGCCCCGGCGACCTTCTGGGTCGGGGAGTCGGGGGTGCGCAGCTCCGGGAACCGCTCCTCCAGCTCCTCCAGTTCGCGCAGCAGCCGGTCGAACTCGGCGTCGCTGACGACGGGCGCGTCGTTCACGTAGTACCGGAAGCGGTGCTCCTCGATCTGCTCGGCGAGCCGGGCGTGCTGCTCCCGCGCCTCGGCCGGCACGCTCGTCGTCTCCGCCTGCTGGTCACCCGCCACCGTGTGTCCTTCCGTCACTCTGGGTTGTCCGCGAGGGATCTCGCCGCCCGGACGCAGTGCGCGTAGGCGGTGCGCGCGTACTCCGGGGACGCCCCCGCGAGTCCGCACGCCGGGGTGACCGTGACCGCCTCCGCGAGGAGGCCCGGTCGCAGACCCAGCCTGCGCCACAGCGTTCTGACACCCGTGACGCTACCGGCAGGGTCCGACAACGGGCCGTCCGTGCCCGGCACCACACCGGTGAACAGCCGGGTACCGCTCTCGACCGCCTCCCCGATCGTCTCGTCGTCACGTTCGGTGAGGAGCGAGAAGTCGAAGGAGACCGCCTGCGCTCCCGCCCGCCGCAGCAGGGCGAACGGCACGTCGGGTGCGCACGAGTGGACCACGACCGGGCCGCCGTCGTGCACCGCGAACACGTCCCTCAGCCCGGACTCGGCGACCTGGCGGTCCACCGCGCGGTGGGTGCGGTAGCCGCTGGCGCTGCGCACCCGGCCGCGCAGGACGTCGGTGAGGGACGGTTCGTCGAGCTGGAGGACGAGCCGCGCGCCGGGCACGCGCCGGCTCACCTCGGCGAGGTGCAGGCGCAGCCCTTCGGTGAGCGAGGCGGCCAGGTCCCGGCAGGCACCGGGGTCGGAGAGGGCCGCCTCGCCGTTGCGCAGCTCCAGGTGGGCGGCGAGCGTCCAGGGGCCGACGGCCTGCACCTTCAGCGGGCCCTCGTACCCCTGGGTGTACTCCTCCAGCGCGTCGAGGTCCTCGCCGAGCCAGGAGCGGGCCCGCTTGGTGTCGCGTCCGGGCCGGTCCCCGAACCGCCAGCCGCTGGGCTCCACGCGCGCGTACAGCTCGACGAGCATCCCGGCGGTCCGTCCGATCATGTCCGCGCCGGGTCCCCGGGCGGGCAGTTCGGGCAGGAAGGGGAAGTCCTCGAAGCTTCCGGTGACGGTCTTGACGGCCTCGCGGGCGTCCCCGCCCGGCATGGACCCGACCCCGGTCGCGGCCCCGAACCTGAACTGGCTGTTTTCGCTCACCCGAGAAGCGTACGGAACGGGTGGCGGGGCCGGTGTCCCGGCCGGGCCGCGGGGAGCGCGCCCGGCGGCACGGACGGTTCCGCCCCCGGCCGCAGGGCGGGCGGGCAGTCGGCCTGCCCCCGACGGTCCGCACACCCGGTGGGACGGCGTCCCCGAAGCGCCCGGCCGTGCGCCCGTGGGTCAGCGCCCGGCCCCCGGCCCCGGCCGCACGGTCAGGTCGTTGACCTCCGCGTCCCGGGGCAGGTCGAGGGCCATGACGATGGTCGTGGCGACCGACTCGGGGTCGATCCACCGACCGGCGTCGTAGTCCTTGCCCTCCTGCTGGTGGACCTTGGCCTGCATGGGACTGGCGGTGCGGCCGGGGTGGACCGAGGTGACGCGGACGCCGCCCGCGTGCTCCTCCTCGCGCAGGGAGTCGGCGAGGGCCTTCAGGCCGTGCTTGGAGGCCGCGTAGGCACCCCACCGGGCGTGGGCGTTCAGGCCGGCGCCGGAGTTGACGAAGACCACGTGTCCGCGGCTCGCGCGCAGCTGGGGCAGGAAGTGCCGGGTGAGTTCGGCGGGGGCGACGAGGTTGACGTCGAGCTGGTGCCGCCAGGTCTTGGGGGTCAGCTCGCCGACCCCGCCGAGGTCGACGACGCCGGCGACGTGCAGCAGGGAGTCCACCCGGTCCGGGAGGGACTGGTGGGAGAAGGCCCAGCTGAGCCTCTCGGGGTCCGCCAGGTCGCCGACGAGGGTCCGCGCGCCGGGGAACTCGGCCGCCAGTTCCTTCGCACGGCCCGCCGAGCGCGCGTGCAGGACGAGGTCGTCCCCGCGCGCGTGCAGCCGGCGGGCGACGGCCGCGCCGATGCCGGAGCCTGCTCCGGTGATCACATGTGTAGGCATGTCCGCCATGCTCGCATCACGCACGGCTTACTCGATGCCCCGGCTCTCCTCCAGGTACGCCAGCGCCCCGACGGGCTCCTCGGCGAAGAACACCAGGTCGGTGAGGGCGCGGGGCAGGAAGCCCTCGTCCTCCATCCGCCGGAACTGGGTCTTGAGGCCGTCGTAGAAGCCCGCGCTGTTCAGCAGGACCACCGGCTTGTCCGTGTGCCCGTGCTTCTTCAGCTCGAGGATCTCGGTGGCCTCGTCGAGCGTGCCGGTACCACCCACCATGATCACCACCGCGTCGGCCTTCTCCAGGAGCAGCCGCTTGCGCTCCGCCAGGTCGGGGGCGATCAGCATCTCGTCGGCGTTCCGGCGTGCCTTCGCCGCCAGGAACTCCACGGAGACGCCGAGGAGCCGGCCGCCCGCCTCCTGCACGCCGTCGGCGACGACCTTCATCAGACCGGTGTCGGAGCCGCCCCACACCAGCGTGTGGCCGCCCTTGCCGAGCAGCTGCGCGAACTCCCGCGCGGGACGTGTGTAGCGCTCGTCGAGATCGGCGGCGGAGAGGAAGACACAGATGTTCACCGGTCCAGGGTACGGGCCCGGCCCTGCGGGGAGGGGAAGAATTCGGCGTCGCCGGACGCTGCACCGTCCGGCGTCCTGGCCGGTCGGTGTTCAGCCTTCCCCGCCGTCCCGGATGCCCCTGACCCGGCCGACCGAGGAGCGTGGACCGTGACCGTAGGACACCGCATCACCGTCGAACGGAGCGAGCGGCACGTGCGGGTGGTGCACGGCGGGGAGGTTCTGGCCGAGAGCGACCGGGCGCTGGTCCTGCGCGAGACGGGCTGTCCCCCGCGGTACTACATCCCGTCCGGGGACGTACGGCTCGACCTGCTGACCCCGTCCGGCACCCGCACCCACTGCCCCTTCAAGGGCACCGCGTCCTACTGGTCACGGCCGGACGCGCCCGACCTCGTGTGGGCGTACCCGGACCCGAAGCCGGACGTCGCCGGCATCAAGGACCATTTGTGCTTCTACGAGGTGGAAGTCCGATGATCGGATAGAAGGGTTGCGATCGTCGGACGCGCGGCCCGCCTCACCGACGATCGGGCCGCGGTGCGGCAGTCTGCTGAGACATGGACAAGAACATCGTTTCGCGTGACGGCACCCACATCGCCCACGAGAGCGCCGGACGGGGTTCCGTGGTCGTCCTCGTCAGCGGCGCGATGTCGACGGGCGCCACGGTGGCCCCGCTGGCCGCGCCGCTCTCGGAGCGGTTCCGGGTCGTCGTGTACGACCGCCGGGGCCGCGGTGCGAGCGGGGACACGGCCCCGTACGCGGTGGAACGCGAGGTCGAGGACCTGGCGGCGCTGATCGGGGCGGTGGGCGGACAGGCGTCGCTGTACGGCGTCTCCTCGGGCGGCGCGCTGGCGCTGCGCGCGGCGGCGAGCGGTCTTCCGGTGCGGCACGTCGCCGTGTACGAGACGCCGTACGCGATGTCCGAGGAGGATCTGAGGGAGCGCGCGCGGTACACCGAGCGCCTGACGGAAGCACTCGGGGACGGGCGCCGCGGGGACGCGGTGGAACTCTTCCTCCGCCTCACCGGACTGAGCGAGGCGGTGATCGAGGGCGCCCGCCAGTCCCCCCTGTGGGCCGGTATGGAGTCGATCGCGCCGAGCCTCGCCCACGACGACGCGGTCATGGGCGACGGCGGCGTCCCGGTGAAGCTGCTGGCGTCGGTTCCCGTGCCGGTGCTCTCCATCGCGGGCGACGCGAGCCCGGCCTGGATGCGCGAGGCCGCCCGGGCCGTCGCGGACGCCGTCCCCCACGGCACCTGCCGCACCCTGGCGGGCCAGACCCACATGGTGGAACCGGACGTCCTGGCCCCGGTGCTGGCGGAGTTCTTCACGTCATGAGGCGTGGCGAGGCCGGGCCGCGCGGATCGCGGGGGAAGTGCAGCTCGTACTTCGGGAGGCACTTCGGCGGCGGGCACCGGGCCGCCGGGAAAGCGCTCCGCCGTCTGCGTCGCTGTCGGTGTCCCGGTGGCTGAGGACACGGGCTCCGGCTCCGGGGCCGGCGGTGGGCGGCGCCGGCCGTCGTCGTGAACAACGGAATGGGACAGCCGCCCCGTCGGGACGGCTGTCGGTTTCCCGTTCCTGCCGCTCCCGCCTGCCGCGTGGCGTTCACCCCGACCGTTCGAATCCAGCAGTGCGCTGCCACACCGTTGCGCCGCGTGCGCGACATGTGGGTGACGTTCGGTGAAGTGGTTCGAGTAGTGCCGCCCACCCGTTCGAGACCTTCCAGACAGGCTCTGGCCTGGCGAAACGACCGGTTCGCCACGCTGTGGAGCAGCAGCCGGCTGCCTACGCTGAGTTTCAGGGGGAGCCCTCCCCCTGTGCAGAACTCTCGAGGCTGAGGAGCACCGACTTGACCGACCTCGTACTGCTCGCGGGCGGATCGGTGACGATGACCCACCACATCACCGGTACCTACTTCATGTGCAACGACTGGCACGACGGTGTCGGCAACCACACCCAGACCTGGGCACAGGACCCGTTCGCCAAGGACAACACCTCGCACCGGTGGTTCCTGCGGCAGAACGCCGACGGCACCGTGCGCATCGAGTCGTACGCCAACCACCGCTGCCTCACCGCGGGGGCCAACCCGCCCGACACCGTGACCCTTCGAGAACGCACGGACAGCCTCAGCCAGCACTGGCGGCTGGTCTCCCAGGCAGAGCGGGGCAATGACTTCTACATGGTCTCGGTCGTGCACCCGCGCTACGCCCTGGCCATCGCGGACCACCTCCAGGGCAACGACCGGCTGGTAGGCCTGACCCGCATGTGGGGCGGACCGAACCTCTCCCAGCTGTGGCGGATCTACCCCTCGTCGGAGGACCGGGGATGACACCGGACGAGCACGCGCGCTGCCCCCTCGCGGGGAGTGCTGCCTGAAGCGTGCCGGTCAATCAGCGGGTGGCCGCCAAGCACCGGCCACGACGGCGGTGCAACGGCGGTCACCCGCTGCTGGACGTCACCGGCCCCCTTCCCCGAAGTCCCTTCAGGGCGGACCCGCGTGTCCACCGAGTCGACTGCGTGCCGCGAGCAGTCCGACTCCCCGCGGGCGGCAGTCCATCTGGTGATGCGACGGTGCGCGGCCGGCCCGGACGGGCCGAAGGCACGACGGTGCCGGGTCCGTCACCCGCTTCGAGGTCGAGTCGGGGTTCCCCGCCCGGTATCCCGTCCGGCGGACAGGCGGACAGGCGGCCCATCCTCGGACTGTGGGTTCCGGCCGGGAACCCGACGAGTTCAACTCCCCCGTCGTGGGTGGGATCGGACTCGTCCACGAGTTTCCAGCGTCACCGTGACAATCGCGCGTCCAGTCGGGCGGGTACCGCGCCCGGGTCAGACCGTCGTGGGCGTCCTCGTCGTGCGGGACGTCGACGCGATCGTCGCCGAGCCGACGACGCGGGTGCCGGCGTAGAGGACGACGGCCTGGCCGGGGGCCACGCCGCGGACCGGCTCCTTGAACGAGATCTCCAGGGTGCCGTCGTCGGTCGGTTCGGCGGTGACCTCGGTCTCGTCTCCGTGGGCGCGGAGCTGGGCGGTGTAGGTGCCGGGGCCGGTCGGGGCGGGACCGCACCAGCGGGGCCGGATCGCGGTGAGCGCGCCGACGTCGAGGGCGTCCGCGGGGCCGACGGTGACCGTGTTGGTCACCGGGGAGATGTCCAGGACGTACCGGGGCTTGCCGTCGGCGGCGGGGGTGCCGATCCGCAGGCCCTTGCGCTGGCCGATGGTGAAGCCGTGGGCGCCCTCGTGCGTGCCGACCCTGGTGCCGGACTCGTCGACGATGTCGCCCTCGGCCCGGCCCAGCCGGTTCGCGAGGAAGCCCTGGGTGTCGCCGTCGGCGATGAAGCAGATGTCGTGCGAGTCGGGCTTCTTGGCCACCGCCAGTCCCCTGCGCTCGGCCTCCGCGCGGATCTCGTCCTTGGTGGTGACCGTGTCGCCGAGCGGGAACATCGCGTGGGCGAGCTGCCGGTCGTCCAGTACGCCGAGGACGTACGACTGGTCCTTGGCCATGTCGGAGGCTCGGTGCAGCTCGCGCGTGCCGTCGGGCAGGGTGACCACGCGTGCGTAGTGGCCGGTGGCCACGGCGTCGAAGCCGAGGGCGAGGGCCTTGTCCAGCAGCGCGGCGAACTTGATCTTCTCGTTGCAGCGCAGGCACGGGTTGGGGGTGCGGCCGGCCTCGTACTCGGCGACGAAGTTCTCCACCACGTCCTCACGGAAGCGGTCGGCGAGGTCCCACACGTAGAACGGGATGCCGATGACGTCGGCGGCGCGGCGGGCGTCGCGCGAGTCCTCGATGGTGCAGCAGCCCCGCGCGCCCGTGCGGAAGGATTGGGGGTTCGCGGAGAGCGCGAGGTGGACGCCGGTCACGTCGTGTCCCGCTTCGGCGGCACGGGCTGCGGCCACGGCGGAGTCGACGCCGCCGGACATGGCGGCCAGTACCCGGAGGGGGCGGGGGCGGGAGGGCTGCGGGGTGTCAGTCATAACCCCTCCAGGGTACGGGGCACGGGAACCGGAGCCGCCGGGTATCCGTTGTTGCTCGCATGGGGGAGAGAAGACTTTCCAGGGACCGGGCCGCCAAGGACGGGGACCGTCGCATCGGCCGGCGGGCCCTGATCGTCGGCGGTGTGGCCGCCGCCGCGGGTACGGCCGTGCTGGCGCGGGACGAGCTGGGCCGCCTGTGGTGGAGGGTGCCCGGGGTGGAGAAGCCGCGCGAGGACGGTGTCGTCGACTTCTCGGGCGCGCGCTGGGTGGCGGCCTCGGACGCCAACTGGCGGCGCGCGGACCGGCCCGACGACTTCGGCATAGACATGGTGATCGTGCATGTCACCCAGGGCAGTTTCGACAGCGCGGTGCGGGCCTTCCAGGACCCCGGGCACCAGGCGGCGACGCACTACATCGTCGGCCAGGACGGACGCGTCACGCAGATGATCCGCGAGCTGGACGTGGCCTACCACGCGGGGAACCGCGACTACAACGAGCGCAGTATCGGCATCGAGCACGAGGGGTTCGTGGACCGGCCGCAGGACCTCACGGACGAGATGTACGAAGCCTCGGCCCGGCTCACGGCCCGTGTCTGCGCCCGGTACGACATCCCGGTCGACCGGGAGCACATCATCGGCCACATCGAGGTGCCGGGCACCGACCACACCGACCCGGGTCCGCACTGGGACTGGGACCGCTACATGAAGCTGGTCCGCCGGGCGCGTACGGCACAGGCCTGACGGACCCGCCCTGCCTGGTGGAGAGCGGAGGACCGTTACGTCAGCCCTGCCCGGCGGGCGCGTTCCACCGCCGGTCCGATGGTCTTGGCCAGGGCCTCGACGTCGGCACGGGTGGAGGTGTGGCCGAGGGAGAAGCGGAGGGTGCCGCGGGCCAGGTCCGGGTCGGTGCCGGTGGCCAGGAGGACGTGGCTGGGCTGGGCGACACCGGCGGTGCAGGCGGAGCCGGTGGAGCACTCGATGCCCTGGGCGTCGAGCAGGAGCAGCAGGGAGTCGCCCTCGCAGCCGGGGAACGTGAAGTGGGCGTTGGCCGGAAGCCGGCCCCCGGGCGCGGGGTCGCCGCCGAGAACGGCGTCAGGGACGGCCTCACGGACCGCGGCGACCAGTTCGTCGCGGAGCGCGCCGATCTCGTGGGCGAACCACTCCCGCTGCCGGGCGGCGAGCCGGCCGGCGACCGCGAAGGAGGCGATCGCGGGCACGTCGAGTGTGCCGGAGCGTACGTGCCGCTCCTGACCGCCGCCGTGCAGCACGGGTACGGGGGTGTACTCGCGGCCCAGGACCAGCGCTCCGATGCCGTACGGGCCGCCGATCTTGTGGCCCGAGACGGTCATCGCGGCGAGCCCCGACGAGGCGAAGTCCACGGGCACCTGGCCGAAGGCCTGGACGGCGTCGGAGTGCAGCGGGACGCCGAACCCGGCGGCGACCTCGGCGAGTTCGCGGACCGGCAGAATTGTCCCGATCTCGTTGTTGGCCCACATCACGGTGGCCAGGGCCACGTCGTCGGGATTGCGGGCGATCGCCTCGCGCAGGGCGTCCGGGTGGACCCTGCCGTGCGGGTCGACCGGCAGGTACTCGACGGTGGCGCCCTCGTGCTCGCCGAGCCAGTGGACGGCGTCCAGGACGGCATGGTGCTCGACAGGGCTGGCGAGGACCCGGGTGCGGGCCGGCTCGGCGTCGCGGCGGGCCCAGTACAGGCCCTTCACGGCGAGGTTGTCGGCCTCGGTCCCGCCCGAGGTGAAGACCACCTCGCTGGGGCGGGCGCCGAGGGCTTCGGCGAGGGCTTCGCGGGCCTCCTCGACACTCCGGCGGGCACGCCGGCCGGCGGCGTGGAGGGAGGAGGCGTTGCCGGTGACGCCGAGGTGCGCGGTGAGTGCCTCGACTGCCTCGGAAAGCATCGGGGTGGTCGCGGCGTGGTCGAGGTAAGCCATGGTGGGGCCGATTCTACGGGCCGCGCCCGGTGGTCCCGGGGTGCGGTCGGCCGGATACCACACCCGCTCAGAAGCTCCAGGAGACCGTGTCGTTCATCTGCATCAACGCCAGCAGGACCAGCAGGTCGGCGATGCCCAGGCCGAGGCCCAGGCAGGCGCGTGCGCGCCGGGTCGTGCCCCGCCGCAGGGCGACGCCCGCCAGCACGATGGCGATCGGCCCGAGAACGACGTTGAGGACGAGCAGGCCCAGCAGTCCCAGGACGAAGGACGCGACCGCCATGCCGTCGGCGTCCTGGGCAGCGGTTCGGTGGGGGACCCGGGAGGCGGGGTGCATGGTGGTCAGCCCTCCCGGTGGGTGCGGGCGTGGCGCTCGCGCAGGGCGAAGACGGCGAGCCAGACGGCGATGACGGCACCCCCGGCCACGGAAAAGGTCAGCGGTGCGTGGGCCACGGTGCCCAGGACGACGCCCATCAGCAGAAGCGCGGCGACGAGGAACAGCATGAGTCGGATCCTCCGGACTTCGGGATTCGGTGAACAACTGTAGATACGAGTGTTCACTGACTCTGCAGTCTAAACACTCGCCGCCCGCCGTCGCACTTTGCAATTCCGGAGAACAGTTGTTGACTGCATGGCATGAGTCACACCCTCGGCACCCGGCAGGCCCAGAAGCGGAGGACCCGGCGGGCACTTCTCGACGCGGCGCTGGGGCTGCTCGAGGAACAGAGCCTCGGCAGCCTGGGCCTGCGCGAGGTCACCCGGGCCGCGGGGATCGCCCCGACCGCCTTCTACCGGCACTTCCGCTCGATCGAGGATCTGGGCGTGGCACTGGTCGGGGAGGCGCTCGAGAGCCTGCACCCGTTGATCGGGACGGCGGTGGCCACGACCGGTGACGCCGAGGAGCGCATCGCGCGTGCCGTGGAGCTGATCGCCGGGCATGTGGACCGGTACCCGGCACACATGCGGTTCATCGTCCGCGAGCGGCACGGCGGGGTGCAGGCGGTCCGGGAGGCGATACGCGACCAGCTCGCCCGGTTCGCCGAGGAGGTCGCGAAGGCGCTGGCCGAGGACCCGGTGTCCGCGGGCTGGGGCGAGGACGACCTGCTGATGCTGGCCCAGCTCTACGTCGACCAGATGATCGCCACGGGATGCCTCTTCCTGGAGGCATCGGCACCGGGACCGGCGACAGGACCGGCGGCAGGACCCGGGGAGCGGGAGCGGACGCGGGAGCGCGTGGCACTGACGGCGGCCCGCCGGCTGCGGCTGATCAGCATCGGCCGTCTGCACTGGCTGGACCACCCGGCCGGCAGGGGCACGCCCGGCGGCGGAACGAACGGCGACGGTGCGGCCGGCTGACGTGCCGGCCGCACCGCGAAGGACCGCGTGGAACCGCTCAGCCCAGGCGTACCCGGGCGAGCTGACGGGACTGGGCCACCAGGCGGCCGGTGCTGTCCCAGGCCTCGGCGTCCTCCTCGAGGAAGCCGCCGGCGAGGTTGCGGGTGGTGATCGACACCCGCAGCGGGCCGGGCGCCGGACGGGAGCGGACGTGCACCGTCAGCTCGACCGTGGGGACCCAGCCCTTGAGCCCGAGTTCGAAGGCGGTGGGAGGCAGCGCGTCCACCGCGAGGAGCAGGGAGAGCGGGTCGTGGTCCCGGCCGTCGGCGAGCCCGAACCAGGCTCGCATCTCCCCCTTGCCGGAGGGCTTCCCGAGGGCCCAGCCGAGGGTCGACGGGTCCAGCTTGAGCATCAGCCGGTCCATGATGGCGGAGCTGCCGTCGACGGGGGCCGGTCCGTCCTCGGGGCCGAGGCACTGGTCCATGGGCGGTATCGCGGGCGGCTCGGCCGACGTACGGACGTCGTCGGGGAGGGCGTCCAGGTCGCCGTAGGAGGCCAGGAGGCGGATGCGCTCGACCTCACGGCCCCGGTCGTCCGTCTGGAAGAGGGACGCCTGGCCGGTCGAGAGGGTGCGCCCGGTGCGGACGGTCTGGGTACGGACGACCGCCGGGCCCGGCTGGGAGGCCGTCAGATAGTGCGCGGAGAGGGTGAACGGGTCCGGGTGCGGCAGGGTGTCGGCGAGGGCGCGGCCCAGGACGGCCAGCAGGTATCCGCCGTTGACGGCGCTGATGATCGTCCAGCCGGCGGAGAGATCGGTGTCGTAGACGCCCGGTTCGCGGGGCGTGACCGCGGTGTCGCGGTCGAACTCACTGTCGCCGATGAGGGCCCGGGTGGCCGGGGCAGAGGCTGCTTCTGGCATGGCTGAACAGTACAAGAGTTACCTACTAAGCGGTAGCTTTGGACTCTCCTCCTCCTACTCCTCCTCCCGGACCGTCGAGCGCCGCTGCCACGCGCGGGGCGCCCGCCAGTGGTACCGCAGTGCCAGCAGCCGCAGCGCGAACGCCGTGATCACGGCGAGGGTGCTGGTGAGCGCGTTCAGCGTGTCGAACCGGATGCACAGGGCGACCATGGTGGCGCCGACGAGGGCCGGTACCGCGTACAGGTCGCGGTCCCAGCGCAGCAGCGAGGGCACCTCGTTGGCGAGCACGTCCCGCAGCACACCGCCGCCCACCGCGGTGGCGAGGCCCATGCAGGCGGAGGCGGTCAGGCCGAGCCCGTAGTCGTACGCCTTGACGGTGCCGACGACACAGAACAGACCGAGCCCGGCGGCGTCGAAGAAGTTGACGGCGTTCTGGATGCGCTCCACGTGCGGGTGGAGGAAGAAGACCAGCACCACGGCGAACAGCGGGGTGACGAAGTACCCCAGGTCCGTGAAGGCGGCGGGCGGCACCGCCCCGATGACCACGTCACGGAAGAGACCGCCGCCGAGGGCGGTGACCTCCGCGAGTACGGCGATGCCGAAGACGTCGAGGTTCTTGCGCACGGCCAGCAGGGCGCCCGAGATCGCGAAGACGAAGATGCCGATCAGGTCGAGCGCGTGCAGGAGGGACGGGCTGAAGAGTTGCTGAAGCACCCGCACATTCTTACTCAGCAAGAACCCCTCGCCTTACAAAGCAAGGCGAGGGGCGAGACGAACGTGCTGTCCGTGGATCGATCAGCGGGGCCGGCCGAGGCCTCCGCGGGGCAGACGCTTCCCCGGCCGATCGCCGCTGGATCAGACCCGCGGTCCGGTCGTCCGATGACCGCCGGGCCGGCCGCGAAGGCGCGAACCGATCCGGGCGGGCACCGGGCGGTGACCCGGAGGGTTCCCGGACCACCGGAGGGTTCTGCTCCGTCCGGTGCTCCGGGAATCCGAGAAGCACGGCGGTCCGTCAGCCGGTCCCGGCCGAACCCTTGCCGGACGCGTCCGGCCCCGTGGTGTCGTGGCCCTTCGCGACGGCATCGGCCGTCGGGTCACTCGGGACCTCGACCACTGCGGGTACCTTCTCCTTGACCACCGCGGCGTCCGGCTTGGTCGTCGAGTCGGCCGGCAGGAGCGCGGCGGGAACCTCCGCTTCGCCCTCGGTCCGCTCCACCAGCGCGTCCTCGGTCTTCGTGACGGCCTCGATGCCCGTCGGCCGGGTCCGCGTCAGCTCTCCCGACGCGATCTCGGCGGTGTAGTGGCAGGCCACCCGGTGGCCGCCGCCGATGTCCCGCAGTTCCGGCCGTTCGGTCGCGCACTTCTCGGCCTGGGCCCAGGGGCAGCGGGTGTGGAAGCGGCAGCCGGCGGGCGGGTTCGCCGGGGAGGGCAGGTCGCCGGTGAGCAGGATGCGCTCGCGGCGGTCCTCCACCTCCGGGTCCGGCACCGGCACGGCCGACATCAGGGCCTTGGTGTACGGGTGCTTGGGCTCGGCGTAGAGCGTGTCGCTCGGTGCCTCCTCGACCAGCGAGCCCAGGTACATCACGCCGATCACGTCGGAGATGTGCCGGACGACCGCGAGGTCGTGGGCGATCACCAGGTAGGTCAGGCCGAGTTCCTCCTGGAGTTCCTCCAGGAGGTTGACGACCTGGGCCTGGATCGACACGTCGAGCGCGGAGACCGGCTCGTCGCAGATGATCACGTCCGGTTCGAGGACCAGCGCGCGGGCGATGCCGATGCGCTGGCGCTGGCCGCCGGAGAACTCGTGCGGGTAGCGGGCCAGCGCGTTGGAGGGCAGGCCGACGCGTTCCAGGATCGCCTTGATCTTCTCCCGGCGCTCCTCCTGGTTCTTGCCGATGCCGTGGGCGACCATGCCCTCGGACAGGATCGACTCGATGTTCTGCCGGGGGTTGAGCGAGCCCAGCGGGTCCTGGAAGACCATCTGGAGCCGGCGCCGGAAGCGGCGCATCTCCTCGCCGGGCAGCTTCGCCAGGTCGGTGCCGTCGAGGACGACCGACCCCTCGGTGATGTCCACGAGCCGCAGCACCGACCGCCCGAGGGTGGTCTTGCCGCAGCCGGACTCGCCGACCAGACCGTAGGTCTCGCCGGCCTCGACCTTCAGGGACACCCCGTCCACGGCGTAGACGTGCCCGACCGTACGGTCGAACAGCACGCCCTTCTTGATGGGGAAGTGGACCTTGACGCCGTCCAGTTCGAGCAGGCTCATGCGGGGACCTCCTCGGCCTTCGCGTCGTCGAGTACGGGGTTGACGCACCGCACCTGGTGACCGGCGGCGCGCGGCTCGGTGAGCTGCGGGGTGCCGGTCAGGCAGCCCATCTCGTACCGGTCGCAGCGGGGCGCGAAGGCACAGCCGTCGGCCCAGGCGATGCGGTCGTTGATGGAGCCGCGGATGGGCCTGAGGGCCTCGCCCCGGGGAGCGTCCAGGCGCGGGATGGAGCCCAGCAGTCCGTGCGCGTAGGGGTGGGTCGGGTGGGCGAACAGCTCACGGCGCCCGGCCGACTCCACGGCCTTGCCCGCGTAGAGCACGTTGACCTCGTCGCAGAGGCCGGCGACCACCCCGAGGTCGTGGGTGATCATCAGCAGGGCGGTGCCCTCCTGGTCCACGAGTTCCTTGAGCAGTTCCAGGATCTGGGCCTGGATCGTCACGTCGAGGGCCGTGGTGGGCTCGTCGGCGATGAGCAGGCTGGGGGCGCAGGCCACCGCCATGGCGATCAGCGCGCGCTGGCGCATACCGCCGGAGAGCTGGTGCGGGTACTCCTTGAGCCGCCGGGTCGGGTCGGGGATGCCGACCCGGTCCAGCAGGTGGACGGCCTCCTTGCGGGCGGCCTCCCCCTTCATCCCGCGGTGGCGCTCCAGGATCTCGGTGACCTGCACGCCGATCGGCACGACCGGGTTGAGCGAGGACAGCGGGTCCTGGAAGATCATCGCCATCCTGCTGCCGCGCAGGTCGCGGCGGGCGGACGGGTTCATGGTGAACAGGTCCGTACCGTCGAATTCGGCACGGCCACCGACCGTGACGCCCTTGTGGGGCAGCAGGCCCATCAGGGCCAGGGAGGTGACGGACTTCCCGCAGCCGGACTCGCCGACCAGGCCCACGACCTGGCCCTGGTCGACCTCGAAGGAGACGCCGTCGACCGCCCGGGACTCCTTGCGGCCGCGGCCGCCGAAGGTGACGGTCAGTTCGTCGACAGTGAGCAGAGACATGGTGGTTCAGCCCCTCAGCTTCGGGTCGAGGGCTTCCCGCATGGCCTCGCCGAGGAGGGTGAAGCCGAGGGCGGTGATGATGATGCCGACAGCGGGGTAGACCGCCATCAAGGGCGCGTTGTCGAAGAAGCGCTGCGCCTGGGTGAGCATGACACCCCACTCGGGGATGGCCGGGTCGGGGTTGCCCAGACCCAGGTAGGACAGGGCGGCCGCCTCGATGATCGCGGTGGCCAGGGAGAGCGTGGCCTGCACGATCACCGGGCTGAGCGAGTTGGGGATGATCTGCGAGACCACGATGCGCCGCTTGCGCACGCCCAGGGACTTGGCCGCGAGCACGTAGTCCGCGCCGCCCTGCGCCAGCATGGAGCCGCGCAGCAGCCGGGCGAACACCGGAATCTGGACGACGCCCACGGCGATCATCACGGTGGTCAGTGACTGGCCCATGACGGCGGCGATGGACACGGCGAGCAGCAGCGAGGGCATCGCCAGCATCATGTCGATGAGGCGCATGATGACGGAGTCGATGCGTCGCCCGGTGTCGCCGCCGAGGGTGGCGGCGGCTCCGGAGAGGCCGCCGATCAGGAAGCCGATGATCAGGCCGATCAGCGTGGCGACGACGCCGACGAGCAGCGTCTGGCGGGCGCCGATCAGCATGCGGGAGAACATGTCCCGGCCGAGGTGGTCGAGTCCGAACCAGTTCTCGCCGCGCGGGCCGACGAACTCGCCCCGGTTGGGGAAGACCTCGCCCCGCCAGGTCTGGGCGGTCGCGGCGTACGGCGCGAGGTAGGGCCCGACGATCGCGAGGAGGATGAACAGGGAGATGACGACCGCGCCGATGATCGCCATCTTGCTGCGCTTGAGACGGCGGAATGCCTCACGCCACAGGCTGGCGCCGGTGCCGGTCTCCTTGGTCGCGGTCAGTTCCGCGAGCCGCTGAATCTTTTCGGTCTTGGTGGCGACACTCACGTCAGTACACCCGCACTCTCGGGTCGATGAGGCTGTACGCCACGTCCACCAGCAGGTTGATCAGGACATACACCAGCGCGATGAACATGATGAACCCGACGAGCACGGGATAGTCGCGGCCGTCGATCGCGGTCCGGATGAAGGAACCGATGCCGCCGAAGGAGAACACGGACTCGGTCAGGACGGCGCCGGACAGCAGGGAACCGGTGAGCAGGCCGACCGCGGTCACCACGGGGAGCATCGCGTTGCGCAGCACGTGGCGGCTGCGCACGACGCTCCGCTTGAGGCCCTTGGCCTCGGCGGTGCGGACGTAGTCCTCGTCCTGCACCTCGAGGACGCTGGCGCGGGTCATGCGCACGATGACGGCGAGCGGGATGGAGGCCAGGGCGACGGCGGGCAGGATCAGGTGCATGATCGCGTCCCAGGCGGCGTCGAGTTCCCCGGTGAGTACGCCGTCCAGGACGGCGAATCCGGTCACGCTCGTGGCGTTGATGCCGGTGTCCTGACGTCCGTAGCTGGGGAAGATCCCGAGCTCGACGGCAAAGATCTGCTTGAGGATCAGGGCCAGGAAGAAGACCGGGATACAGATGCCGACGAGCGATCCGGAGACCGCGGTGACGTCGAGCCAGCCGCCGCGGTGGCGGGCGGCAAGGTAGCCGAGCGGGATGCCGACGGCTACGGCGATGAGGATCCCCAGGAGGGCCAGCTCCACCGTCGCGGGGAAGCGCAGGACGAACTCGTCCCACACCGGCTGTCCGGTCTGGGTGCTGGTACCCAGGTCGAGTTCGGCGATGCGCTTGAGGAAGCGCCAGTACTGGACGTAGACGGGCTGGTCCAGCCCGAGCGCACGGTTGATGCGCGCCACTTCGGCCTCGGTGGCCTTTTCCCCCAGGATCGCTGAGGCGGGTCCGCCGGGCAGCCGGTCGAGCCACAGGAAGAGCAGAACCGACAGGCCGAGCAGCGTGGGTATGAGCTGGAGCAGTCTTCGTACGACGAGACGCAGCACCCCGCATGCCCCTTTCTTACGTGATGTGTGACATGAACGGACCCGCCCGGCCGCCGAGTTGCGACGGCCGGGCGGACTCCTTGTGCTTGGGTGACTACTGCTCGCCTACTTGAACGAGGTCTCGGCGAAGACTTCCTGCGTCAGCGGGGAGACGTTCGGCGGGTTCACGTTCTTGGCGAAGGCGATGGCCGGCGGGGAGGACGAGACCGGGACACCGGGCAGGTAGTCCATGATGACCTCGTTGGCCTTCGTGTACGCGGCCACGCGCTCCTCGTGGTTGCCGAGCTTGGAGCCGGCGTTCACGGCGTCGAAGACCTTCTTGTCCTTGAAGCCCCACTGCTTGTCGTACCCGGCGAACCAGGTGCCGATGAAGTTGAAGCCGTCGTTGAAGTCACCGGTCCAGCCGAGCATGTGCAGGTCGCAGGAGCCTGCCTCGGTGGCGTCCAGGTAGTCCGGGGCCCACTTCATCGCCTTCGGCGTGACGGTGATGCCGGACTTCTCCAGGTCGGCCTTCATCAGCTCGAACAGGTCCTGCGGGGCAGGCATGTACGGGCGGGTGACCTCGGTCGGGTAGCAGAAGTCGACCTTCAGCTTCTCCTGGCCGGCCTTCTTGAGGAGCTTCTTGGCAGCGGCCGTGTCGTACGGGTACTGCTTGACGTCCTTGGAGTAGCCCTCGATCGTGTCGGGCATGAACTGGTCGGCGACCTTGCCGCCCTCGGGCAGCTGGGTCTTGACCAGGTTCTCCCGGTCGATCGACTGCGCGATGGCCTGGCGGACTTCCTTCTTCTTGAGCGCGGGGTTGGCCTCCTGGCTCATGCCCACGTAGAAGAGGTTGAAGACGCCACGGGTCGGGACGCCGTAACCCTGGTCCTCGAGGGTCTTGACGTCGGCCGGAGCGACGAGGTCGTAGCCGTCGATGTCACCGGCCTGGAGCGCCTGACGGCGGCCCTCTTCGGTGTCGATGGTGCGGAAGACCAGGTTCTTGATCTTGGCCTTGTCGCCCCAGTAGCCGTCGAAGCGCTCAAGGGAGACTTCCTTGTTGCCCTTGTTCCACTTCGTGATCTTGTACGGGCCGGTACCGGCGACCGTGCCGGCCTTCTGGCTGTACTCGGGGTACGTGATGGCGTCGCCCTTGGCGGAGGCGTCCTGCTTCTTGTACTCCTCGAGGGCCTTCGGCGAGTGGATCGCCAGGGCCTGGAGGGAGAAGCCGCCGGGGAGGTTGGCGGAAGGCTTCTTGACCTCGATGACGGCGGTGTTGTCGTCCTTCGCGGTGCAGGACTTGTAGTTCGCCTCGGGCGTTTCCTTGTCCTCGTTCTTCGCGAAGCCGCCCATGATGGACTGCCAGTAGTACGAGACCGCGCTGGACTGGTAGGTGCCCGTCCAGTTGAACCAGTGGTCGTAGTTGGCGCAGACGGCCGCGGCGTTGAACGCCTCGCCGTCGTGGAACTTCACGCCCTTGCGGAGGTCGAAGGTCCAGACGGTGCCCTCGTCGTTGCTCGACCACTTCTCGGCGAGACCGCCGACGAGCTCGCTGCCGCCCGACTCGTGCTCCAGAAGCGCCTCGAAGGCCTGCCGCGTCACGCGGAAGGTTTCACCGTCGCTCGCCAGGGCAGGATCGAGGGAGCCCGGGTCACCGGCACCGGCGAAGACGAAGGTGTCCTTCTCGCCGTCGCTCTTGTTGTCAGTGTCCCGTTCGCTGGAGCAGCCCGTGGCGATCAGACCGACCGCCACCGCGGCCGTGATCGCCCGAGCGACTCGGGACTTGGGTATGCGCATATTGGGGCCACTCCGGGTCCGCTATGTGGATGCATCTTGACCGGCCGAACACTACAGATGTTCACAGCGAGTCGAGAACAGTCCGGATAGCGGTGATACCCACCTGAGATCTGAACAGTTGACATAAGGGACGGTTCAGGCGTCCCCTCGTCATGAATTAACCGTTCAGACACATCTGACAACTCGTCAGCAACCTCGAAGAGGGCGTCGGGCAGCGTGAAGAACGGGTGAAACCGCAGGTGACAGGCGGTCGACCGGTCATAGCTGAGCGCACATGGCCGAAAATCTGACGCGAAATCAGCACCCGGGGGCGGAGCCGGTACTCCTCGCCTGCCCGTGTGTCCATTCCGCGGACACCGTCACGCTGAGTCAGCACAGAGGGTGCGGTCGAGTCCTTCCGGACCGGCCTCTCGCGCATACGCCCCGGTCAGCGCCAGGGCCTGTCCGGCGGATCAAGTCGGAGGTGACTGGCGGTATCTCTCCCGCTGGGCCGAGCGGGGGCTGGTGCGTTCAGCCGCAAGGCGGAGGAGGGCGTCGACGCGATGGGGCCCCACTCGAGCGCAGTCGAGAGCGGGGGAGCCGGCGACCGACGGCAACTCCGCTGGGGGCTCCCTCCGCTCGAAGAGCTCCAGGGAGGGCGTGCCGGCCCCCGCGTCTTTGGCACGATCCGCCGGTCGGGCCCTAACGCGCGGGCGGGTAGCCGGAGCCCGCGGCGGGAGGCGCAGCGGCGCCGTGCGCCTCGCGGTCGTAGAACGGGCGGGCGTTGGCCCGCAGCCACATCGTGACCGGGTCGTGTTCGTCGGACATCGCGACGGTCGACACGGGGAGCCCGTCCGGGACCGCGCCGAGGGACTGCTGCATCATCGCGCGCACCGCGTCCACGGCCGGCGGCGACGTGTCGTACACGTCCAGGCCGACGGCGAGATACGGGGCGCCGAGCGACGGCTGCACCCAGGCGCGGCGCAGCGAGCGGACGGCGGGGGTGCGGTGCGCGTTCTGCGCGAGCAGGGCGTAGAACTGCGGGATCGCGATGGCGGGTTCGGACAGCCGCAGGGGTCCGGCGGGCTGGCGGTCCAGCCCGGTGGCGAGCCGGCGCAGATCGAGCCAGGGGATGCCGAGGCCGCCGCCGGGGGCGTGCGGATTGAGCCAGAGTCCGTAGCGGTCGGGGTAGAGGGTACGGGCGGCGTCGATGCCGTCGACGACCTCGTAGGACCGGTTCCAGCCGCTGGCGGACAGCTCCTGGGCGGAGGTGACGCAGGGCGCGTAGCCGAAGCCGTCGACCTCCATGTTCCCGTACTGGGCGTCCGGGGAGCCGGCCTGGCCGTGCCACAGCAGCATCCAGACGTGACCGGAGGAGGGGGTCGCGAGCGCGCGCAGCAACGCCTCATAGGCGTCGTAACGCCCGGGTGTCACCTGGCGCAGCATGTGCTCGACCTGCCCGGCCGCCGCGGTGCCAGCGCTCACTTTGTATCGCCCCTCCGTGCCACCCGTACAACGCCCTCGCCCGAGCCGATGAACCTAGCTTAAGCGCCTCCCGGCGCCGGGGAGCTCCGCCGGTCGGCGACCGGTCTCCGGCAGCGCTGCGGCCTTCTCACCGCTGTCCCTGGTAGAAGGGGCGGACGCGGTCGCGCATCCACTGGCCGACCGGGTCCTGGGCCACGTCCAGGAGGACGAGGTTGACGGGCCACCTCACCGGCTCGCGGCCCAGTGCGCGGCCCAGCGCGTCCGTCGGCGCGGCCCGCAGGTCGCCCTCGGTCCGGGACAGTCCGGCGGGGGCCAGTTCGACGCCGACGAACAGCACCGGGTCGGCCGTCTCGATCTCGGCGAGGCAGCGGCGGGCGGTGGTCACGACGCCGAGGGCGTCGAACTCCGCGGAGGCGGCGGCGAGGAAGTCCACCGGGTCGTCCTGCCAGTCGGGTTCGAACAGCTTGACCCGGCCGCCGCTCGCGGGGCCGTCCAGCGGGCCGCGTCCGGCGCGGCACAGGGCGGCGACGGCGGGAGGCGGCAGCGGGAGGCCGACCACTCCCCCGGGGTTCACGGCGATCCCGGCCTGCGGCGGCAGACCGCGCGCGAACTCCACCGCGGGCGCGACGGTGAACGACATGTGGGTGCCGACGACCTGACGGAACTGTTCCTCGGAGCTGAAGACCGGTACGTACGCCTGGCCGTCGATCTCCGTCGTGGGCAGGTCCAGCGGGCCGCTGTCCGGTCCGCCGCCGTTGGGCAGCGGTATCCACAGATGGCTGCGGCCCAGCACCTCGATGATCCGGCCGTCGGCCGAGGGGACGCCGAGGGAGGTGGAGAGCACCTCCTCCAGCTCGTTGCCGGGCCATCCGCCGTGCGGGTGGGGGTGAGTCTGTGCCGGGAAGTCCGCGGAGAAGCCCGCCGGGAAGTCCATCTGCCTACCGCCTGCCTGGGACCACTGCTGTGGCTGGAAAGGCTAACCGCTGCCGCACCCCGGCGCGCGGCCCGTCCACCGGCCGGCGGCCCCGTGGAGCCGACGGCCCCGTGGAGCCGGCGGCCCGTGATCAGTCCGCGAACTCGATGCGGTGCAGCGCGTCCGCCGCGTCGCGGTCGGCCAGGACCGCCGAGCCGCAGCCCGCGGGCAGGTCGCCGCGCGTCACGGACGTCAGCAGCCGGTCGATGGCGGTGCGGTGGCGCCGGAAGGCGTACCGGGAGACCCCGCGGCCGCGCTCGCGCTGGCCGTCCAGGGCCTGCTCCGGGGGGACGTCGAGCAGCAGCAGATGCAGGACCGCGCCCCGGCGGCGGGCCTCGCGGGCCAGCCAGCGGCGCACCCAGGCCTGTGTGCCGCAGTCGTGGACGACGACGCCCTCGCCGGTGCGCAGGGCGCGCCGCAGTCCGGTGTAGTGGGCGAGGCGGACCAGGGGCCGGTAGACCGCGTACGGCAGGAGGCGCGGCATGCCGCGGTCCCAGCGGTCCCGGGTGTCCTGCGAGTCGATGCGGGTGCCGCGCGCCGCGCGCCGCATGAGGGTGGACTTTCCGCTGCCGGGCAGTCCGGTGACCACGACGAGGTCGCGGCGGCCGAAGAGCAGGGCGTGCGGGCTGCGGCCGGCGCGCTCGCGCAGGTCCCGGACGGCCGGCGCGGGCAGGGCGGCGCAGGCCTCCCGGGCCGAGGGGGCCTGATGCTCGGGCAGCGCGACGCCCGTGGTGGCGGCGTACGCCGTGGCCTTGTTCACCGTGAGTCCTCCCCTGGGGGCGGTCCGGCCCTGTGGCCAGGTACCGGACCGTCTCCCCGCCGAGTGTAAAGGGACGGTAACGCCGAGGGCTTCCGGATTCCTTCCCTTTCCCGATACAGGCCTGTCACAGCCGTCCGTGAACACCCGAGCACCCTGCGCTTCC
The DNA here is from genome assembly GCF_042717095.1 of Streptomyces sp. NPDC058632. Classification (NCBI taxonomy): domain Bacteria; kingdom Bacillati; phylum Actinomycetota; class Actinomycetes; order Kitasatosporales; family Streptomycetaceae; genus Streptomyces; species Streptomyces sp. NPDC058632. Next base: position 51,451 of record NZ_JBHXQZ010000014.1, read on the forward strand.
TCTCGGAAGGCTCCCCCTGCCGCGGCCCGGCGATGCGTGCAATGATGTGGGCGCCAACTGCATACCGGCCGTTTGAATCCGCGCGGGAGAGTCCCCGGCACCGTTGCCGCCGGGGCGCCGAAGGAGCAAGTCCCTCCCTTGAATCTCTCAGGCACCGTTACCGCGTGGGCGAGGCACATCTGAAAAGCGGGCCGCCGCGCGTGTTTCCGGCGGCTCCACCCAAGGTGCAAACCGTGGTCGTCCCCTGCGCGGGCGGTCATGGCGAACCTCTCAGGTTCCGATGACAGATGGGGAGGAACGACCTCGCCTGTCCTGCCCTGGGAGACCGACCGATGAGCAGTACCGAACCCCGCCGGACCGCACTGGACGCCCTGCATCGTTCGCTCGGCGCCACGATGACCGATTTCGCCGGCTGGGACATGCCCCTGCGCTACGGCTCCGAACGCGACGAGCACAACGCCGTGCGCACGAGGGCCGGCCTCTTCGACCTCTCCCACATGGGCGAGATCACCGTCACCGGCCCGCAGGCGGCCCGGTTCCTCGACCACGCGCTGGTCGGCAACATCGGGACCGTCAAGCCCGGCCGCGCCCGCTACACCATGATCTGCCGCGAGGACGGCGGCATCCTGGACGACCTGATCGTCTACCGGCTCGAGGACACCGGGGCCGGTTCCCCTCACGCCGGTTCTCCTCACGCCGGTTCCCCTCACGCCGGTTCTCCTCACTACATGGTGGTCGCGAACGCCTCCAACGCCCAGGTGGTGCTGGACGCGCTGGTGGAGCGGTCGGCCGGCTTCGACGCCGAGGTCCGTGACGACCGCGACGCGTACGCGCTGCTCGCGGTGCAGGGCCCCGAGTCCCCCGGCATCCTCCAGTCCCTGACCGACTCCGACCTCGACAACCTGAAGTACTACGCCGGACTGCCCGGCACGGTCGCGGGCGTCCCCGCGCTGATCGCCCGTACCGGTTACACCGGCGAGGACGGCTTCGAGCTGTTCGTGAAGCCGGAGCACGCGGTCGGGCTGTGGCAGGCGCTGACCGAGGCGGGCGGGGGCGCCGGGCTGGTCCCGTGCGGGCTGTCCTGCCGGGACACGCTGCGCCTGGAGGCCGGCATGCCGCTGTACGGCAACGAGCTGAGCACCTCCCTGACGCCGTTCGACGCCGGGTTCGGCCGGGTGGTGAAGTTCGAGAAGGAGGGCGACTTCGTGGGCCGCGCCGCCCTGGCCGAGGCCGCCGCCCGCGTCGAGGCGGCCCCGCCCCGCGCCCTGGTCGGCCTGGTCGCCGAGGGCCGCCGGATCCCGCGCGCCGGGTACGCGGTGGTCGCCGGCGGCGAGGTGATCGGCGAGGTCACCTCCGGCGCGCCCTCCCCGACGCTGGGCCGGCCGATCGCGATGGCGTACGTCGACGTGGCGCACGCGACGCCGGGCACGGAGGGCGTCGGCGTGGACATCCGCGGCAGCCACGAGCCGTACGAGGTCGTGGCACTGCCCTTCTACAAGCGGCAGAAGTGACACCGTCGTAGACGACCCCGGCGCGGCCTTCCGGGCTTTCGCACGTCGTCGTCCGGCGGCGCCGGGTGCCGTACGACGGCGCAGGTTGCCGTAGTTTCCGACTCATCAGCACATCCCCCGCGTACAGGAGAATCCAGGTCATGAGCAACCCCCAGCAGCTGCGTTACAGCAAGGAACACGAGTGGCTGTCGGCCGCCGAGGACGGTGTCTCGACGGTCGGCATCACCGAGCACGCGGCCAACGCGCTCGGCGACGTCGTGTTCGTCCAGCTTCCCGAGGTCGGTGACACCGTGACCGCGGGCGAGACCTGCGGCGAACTGGAGTCGACCAAGTCGGTCAGCGACCTGTACTGCCCGGTCACCGGCGAGGTCACCGAGATCAACGAGGACGTGGTGAACGACCCGTCGCTGGTGAACTCGGCCCCCTTCGAGGGCGGCTGGCTGTTCCGGGTGCGGACCGGCGAGGAGCCGGCCGACCTGCTCTCCGCCGCCGAGTACGACGCCTTCGTCCAGGGCTGAGGAGGCCGTACCCGCATGTCGCTTCTGAACACCCCCCTGCACGAGCTCGACCCCGACGTCGCCGCCGCGGTCGACGCCGAGCTGCACCGCCAGCAGTCCACCCTCGAGATGATCGCCTCGGAGAACTTCGCCCCGGTCGCGGTGATGGAGGCCCAGGGCACGGTCCTCACCAACAAGTACGCCGAGGGCTACCCCGGCCGCCGCTACTACGGCGGCTGCGAGCACGTCGACGTGATCGAGCAGATCGCCATCGACCGGGTCAAGGAGCTGTTCGGCGCCGAGCACGCCAATGTGCAGCCGCACTCGGGCGCGCAGGCCAACGCCGCCGCGATGTTCGCGCTGCTCAAGCCCGGTGACACGATCATGGGCCTGAACCTCGCGCACGGCGGGCACCTGACCCACGGCATGAAGATCAACTTCTCCGGCAAGCTCTACGACGTCGTCGCCTACCACGTCGGCGACGACGGCCGGGTCGACATGGCCGAGGTCGAGCGGCTGGCCAAGGAGAGCAGGCCGAAGCTGATCGTCGCCGGCTGGTCGGCGTACCCGCGGCAGCTGGACTTCGCCGAGTTCCGCCGGATCGCGGACGAGGTCGGCGCGTACCTGATGGTCGACATGGCGCACTTCGCCGGTCTGGTCGCGGCGGGCCTGCACCCGAACCCGGTCCCGCACGCCCACGTCGTCACCACGACCACGCACAAGACGCTCGGCGGCCCGCGCGGCGGCGTGATCCTCTCCACGGCCGAGCTGGCCAAGAAGATCAACTCCGCGGTCTTCCCCGGCCAGCAGGGCGGCCCGCTGGAGCACGTGGTCGCGGCCAAGGCGGTCGCCTTCAAGGTCGCGGCGTCCGAGGAGTTCAAGGACCGCCAGCGCCGCACCCTGGAGGGCTCCCGCATCCTGGCCGAGCGCCTGGTCCGGGACGACGTCAAGGCCGTGGGCGTGGACGTGCTGTCCGGCGGTACGGACGTGCACCTGGTCCTGGTCGACCTGCGCGACTCCGAGCTGGACGGGCAGCAGGCCGAGGACCGGCTCCACGAGGTCGGCATCACCGTCAACCGCAACGCGATCCCGAACGACCCGCGCCCCCCGATGGTCACCTCGGGTCTGCGGATCGGCACGCCCGCCCTGGCCACCCGCGGCTTCACGGCCGAGGACTTCGCCGAGGTCGCGGACGTGATCGCCGAGGCGCTGAAGCCGTCCTACGACGTCGAGGCGCTCCGGGCGCGGGTCACGGCTCTCGCCGAGAAGCACCCGCTGTATCCCGGTCTGCAGTAATTTCGTACGCTTTCATTCGTACGGACGTCCGGGGCACCGCGCACACTGGGTCAGTGAGCGCGGTGCCCCGCACCATGCACCGCACACGCGACATCCCCTCCCCGATCCCTCTCCGACCTCACCTTCGGTCCACCCCCTGCCCGGCGGACAGCGGCGTCCGCCGAACCCCTAGGAGTCCTCCCGTGGCCCTCTCGGTCTTCGACCTGTTCTCGATCGGTATCGGGCCGTCCAGCTCGCACACGGTCGGCCCGATGCGGGCTGCCCGCATGTTCGCCCGGCGGCTGCGCAACGAGGAGCTGCTGGACTCGGTCGCCTCGGTCCGCGCGGAGCTGTACGGCTCGCTCGGCGCCACCGGACACGGCCACGGCACGCCCAAGGCGGTGCTGCTCGGCCTGGAGGGCGCCTCGCCCCGCACGGTGGACGTGGAGACGGCCGACGAGCGGGTGGAGAAGATCAGGGACGGCGGCCGGATCCGTCTCCTCGGCGAGCACGAGATCGCGTTCTCCTTCGACGACGACCTGGTACTGCACCGCCGCAAGACGCTCCCGTACCACGCGAACGGCATGACCCTGTGGGCCTACGACGCGTCCGGCGCCGAGGTGCTGTCGAAGACGTACTACTCGGTGGGCGGCGGCTTCGTCGTCGACGAGGAGGCGGTGGGCGCGGACCGCATCAAGCTCAACGACACGGTCCTGAAGTACCCGTTCCGCACGGGCGACGAGCTGCTGCGCCTGACCCGGGAGACGGGCCTGTCCATCTCGGCGCTGATGCTGGAGAACGAGCGCGCCTGGCGGACCGAGGAGGAGATCCGCGAGGGACTGCTGGAGATCTGGCGGGTGATGCAGGCGTGCGTGGCGCGCGGCATGTCCCGCGAGGGCATCCTGCCGGGCGGCCTGAAGGTGCGCCGGCGTTCCGCGAACACGGCACGCAAGCTGCGCGCGGAGGGCGACCCGAAGGCCCTCGCCATGGAGTGGATCACGCTCTACGCGATGGCCGTGAACGAGGAGAACGCCGGCGGCGGCCGGGTCGTCACCGCGCCGACCAACGGCGCGGCCGGCATCATTCCCGCCGTCCTGCACTACTACGTCAACTTCGTCCCCGGTGCCGACGAGGACGACGTGGTCCGCTTTCTGCTGGCGGCCGGTGCGATCGGCATGCTGTTCAAGGAGAACGCGTCCATCTCCGGGGCCGAGGTCGGCTGCCAGGGCGAGGTCGGCTCCGCCTGCTCGATGGCGGCGGGCGCCCTCGCCGAGGTGATGGGCGGCTCGCCGGAACAGGTCGAGAACGCCGCCGAGATCGGCATGGAGCACAACCTCGGCCTGACCTGCGACCCGGTCGGCGGCCTGGTCCAGATCCCGTGCATCGAGCGCAACGGCATGGCCGCGGTGAAGGCGGTCACCGCGGCACGGATGGCGATGCGCGGCGACGGCTCGCACAAGGTGTCCCTGGACAAGGTCATCAAGACCATGAAGGACACCGGCGCGGACATGTCCGTCAAGTACAAGGAGACGGCGCGGGGCGGGCTGGCGGTGAACATCATCGAGTGCTGAGGATGAGGGCCTGACCAGCTCTTTTCCTTCCTTTAGCGCGGGCGGGGCCTTCTCTGCCTGCGCGGCGGAGGGGCCCTGGGACAGAACCGGAAGGGAGCGGACCGCCCCTCACACGGGCACGATCCGCACGTCGTACCGCGGGATCCGCTTGTCCCTCGTCATCAGGGTCATCCCCTCGATCTGTGCTTGAGCGACCAGTATCCGGTCGAAGGGGTCCCGGTGATGCGCCGGAAGCCTGCCTGCCCGCACCCCGTGCCCGGTGGTGACGGGCAGGCCGGTGAACTGGCTGTCGTGTACCCGCTCGGCCAGGTCTTCCGGGCCTTCCAGTTTTCCGGGGGACTGTTTGACGGCGATCTCCCACGGCGATACGGCACTGACGTACACCGCGGGTTCGGTGTCGAGCAGATCCTTGATCCCACCGGTCAGCTCGGCGGAGTCGTCCAGCCACCACAGGACCACACGGGTGTCGAGCAGGAGTCGCATCAGTGCATCCCGAAGGCGTCGGCGATGTCGTCGGGCAGTTCGTCGAAGTCGTCGGGGATGTGGATCCGCCCCCGGAGCGAGCCCCGGCCGGTCCGCTTCACCTCGGGACGCAGCGGCACCACCTTGGCCACCGGCTCCCCCGCCTTGCTGATCACGATCTCCTCACCGGTCGCGACCTGCTCCAGGATCCGCGGGAAGTGCATGGACGTTGTACTGACGGGCTGCTTCCATGGCTGCCTCACCATACGGTCACCAGGTGGACCAAGCGCTGGACCAAGGATGGCTCTCCGAGAGGCGCGACGCACCGGTCGCGCTCCCGGCCCGGTGATCACGCCGACGTTGTCGACAGGTCGTGGAGCGCCGGGGCCCGCCGACGAAGTTGTTGTGGATCTCGGGGTGCCAAGCAGCGACGGGGCCCCCGGGCGTGGGCCGGACCTGGTCCGCTGCGGGGGCCCCGCAAGGAAACGGCACACGGGTTGAGGGCGGGGCGTCGCGGACGGCGTATGTTGTCCTCGTTGGTCGGGTTCTGGTCCGGGCATGGGGTCCGGTGTTCTGTTGAGGGTTGGTGCACATGGTTGCTGGTCGTGTGGTGCGGTTCGACGCCGTACGGGGTTACGGGTTCATCGCTCCGGAGCACGGTGGGGAGGACGTCTTCCTCCACGTCAACGACGTGCGGATTCCGGAGCATCAGCTGCGTCCCGGGGTCACCGTGGAGTTCGAAATCGAGGAGGGCGAGCGGGGGCTCAAGGCCTCGGGTGTACGGCTGGCCCAGGGCGCGAGCGCGGTGCCCTCCGCCGGGGTGGGCCGGCACCCGGACGGCGACGAGTCGTTGTGCGACGTGCTCACCGCCGAGGAGTACCTCCAGGAGGTCACGGAGGTCCTGCTGTCCGCCGCGCCCACGCTGACCGGCGAACAGATCCTCCAGGCGCGTCGCGGGCTGCTGCAGTTCGGCAAGACCCACGGCTGGTGCGACGGGTGAGACGGGGCGGGTTCGGCCCGCACCGGCCGGGCTCGGCTCCGGCCCCTCCGGCCCTGTCCGGTCAGTCTGCGCCGTCCGTCCGTGTCCTGCTCCCGATCGTCTCCGCGAGCGGACCGGACTCCAGCACGGTGCCCGCGGGGCTGGGCGGGTTGACGTACAGCGCGTGACCGTGGGGCAGGCGGGCCAGGAGGTCCGAGGCGGCGACGAGTTCGAAGGCGAAGCCGCCCACGGTGTCGAGGTGGGGCGCGGCGGTGAAGACCGGGACCACGAGCCTGCCGTCCTCCACGGCGGCGGTCACCGGTGTTCCGTCCGGCAGGGTCAGCACCGCCACCTCGGCGGCGGCCAGAGCGCGGAGTACGTCCTCGGCCGGCCCGTAACCGGTGGCAGCGAGCTGGAGGGCCTCGTCGACGCCGTCGGTGGCCTCGGGCCAGCCGAGCGATTCCGGGGAGGGGCGGTGTGCCTCGTTGTCCTCCCACTCCTCGATCTCGCCGGTCGTTCCCGTGCGCCAACGGCCGACCACGGCCCAGTCGGGCGGCACGCCCTCGCCGTGCCAGCCGGGGTCGACCATGCTGATCCAGTGCTCCGGCGCGAGCCGTGCGGCCTCGACGATGTCCTCGGGGGGCATGGGCATCACTGCCCCACTCCGCTCACTCGCCTCATTCACCCGCACGCACTCTCCCGACACACATGGCTGCCATCCGTCGCTCCACTCGTCACTGCCACTCGTCCGCCTGCTTCACCCACCGGGCATGTGGACCATCCGTCCCGAGGGGCGGCAGTCCGAGTCCGTGCCGGAGCCGGGCGGCCAGGTGCATCGCCGCCTGAAGGTCCGCCCTCCCCGCCGCCAGGAGGTCGGCGATCTGCCGCACCGCGTCACGGAATTCCTCCCCGGCGTACCGGGAATCCGCGAGCACGGAGTGCGCCTCGCGCGGCAGTACCAGCCCGATGGCCGTGTCCCACGCCCGGACGGCGTCCATGCCCGTGCCCTCGGCCGGGAGCGTCCTCTCGAAGGCCGTGAACGCCGACCGCCAGATCCGCCGCGACACCGTGGCCGCGATGGCGTCGAGCGTGTCCGGCCACGGGCCGGGCCGTGCCAACAGCAGCCGCACCTGGTCGAGCGGTGCCAGTCTGCTGCCCCGCAGGCCTCCACCGAGTTGCGCCTCGACATCCATTCCGGGGGTCACCGTGATGCCCGCGGCCCTCAGGTCGATCAGGCCGACGATGTCGGCACCGTCGAACCGCGGCGGATTGCCGGGCAGGTCCTCGGCCGTCAGCTGCCTGGCGACCCACTGGCGCTGGGCAGCGTCACGAGGGACGACGGGCACGTACCCCACGTCGGCGGAGCCCTGTCGCGAGGCCGGGTCGTCTGCGCTGCCGTCCGGGCCGTCGCCGTCGGCCGTGACGACGTCGGGGGCGGTTCCGGCGAGCGTGATGACGGCGCCGGAAGCGGATCCGGCGGACTGTCCGGGCAACTCGGGCGGACGGATCCGCGACCAGCGTGCCGCGTTGTCCTGGGGCGAGGTCATCACGAGAAGGCTCTCGTTCACCGCCGGCCGCCGGTCGAGGAGCCGGAGGGGCCGCGTCGGCAGCCACACGCTCCGGGCGGCACCTGTCCGGGCGGCAACCGCCTCGGCCAGCTCGGGAGCCCCTGAATCCACCCCGACGGGAACGACCACGACGTCCCGGTCCAGCTGCGCCAGGACGGGGTCGTGGGAGAGCAGTTCGGCGATCTCCTCGTAGGGCACCGAGCGGGTGCTGTCGCCCGGCCAGGGCATGTCCACCTGTCCCGGGGTGGTGCCGCTCATGTCCAGCACGTACCCACCGGGATGGGCGCTCTTTGCGGCCCCCTGCCTGTGCCAGGGCGCCAGGGCCCCCTGGCTGTTGCTCAGTCCGCCGCTGGGCGAGATCACGTAGCGGTCCGCCCACAAGCGGTTCGGGACGGGGCTTCCCGTCCAACTGCGTCCGGCCTTGGCACCGTTCGGGGCGGTGATGAGGGTCCGGTCATCCAGCGCGCCGTGGCGTTCGAGGTCGTACGCGGCGAGCGCCGTGGGATCGTAGGTGTCACGGCCGAGGGCCGCCGCCGTGGCCGCCATCCGGAGCAGGTCCGCCCGCAGGGCCTCGTCCCGCGGATCCTCGCCGGTGCCGGCCAGATGGAGCGCCTTCGTCGTCAGGGCGTCGGGGTCGGGATGGTTCTCCACGCTCTCCACGGCCTTGACCGTGGCCCACAGCGCGTTCTGCCGGTGGGCCTCGGTGACCTGCGCCGACGTGCGCAGACCCAGCACCGAACGGGCCCACTGGTCCGGATCGTGCTCTTCGATCAGTTCGCGGGCCCGGTCCACGGAGGGCAGGGAGACGAAGTCGGGCAGCGCGGACCGGGGGTCGGTGGACAGCCGCGCCGACGCGGCCTCGAGCATCGTCCGTACGTCGGCGGGCTCCGGCGGCGCGGGCCGGGTGCCGGGGGTGGTCGTCAGGCCGTGGTGCGCGCGGGTGACCCGGTCGAGCAGGTCGAGCGTCAGCTCACCGTGTCCCCGCAGGTTCTCGTCCCCGCGGCGCATGACTTCCAGGGCGCCGATACCGCGCAGGAGCCGGCGGTAGGTGCCGGCCGGGTCGTCCCTGTCGTGCTCCACATCGACGCCGAACGTCATCCGGAGGGCGCGGACCAGCCGCAGCGCCGTGTCCCGGGCCATGGCCCGGGTGAAGTCGGGGGACGTCTCCAGGCCGGCCAGAGCGGCCAGGGCGTCGAGTTCGTCCGGGGTCGGCTCGGGTCGCAGCTTCACCATGTCCACCGGGTCGTTCGCCGGCGTGGTGGGGATCCCGTGGTGGTGCAGTTTCCCGTTCGCGTGGCGACTCCAGTGCTCCCTCTCGGGGGCATAGACGTCGCGCCGCGTCACGTTGGAGACGCCCTGGGCCGCCGACGAGGCGGAGAGCGGGTCGGGGACGAACGGGCGGCTCCGCTTCAGGGCGGCGGCGGTGTGCCCCTCCGGTCCGCTCCCCCAGCAGGACAGGAACACGATGGGGGTGTCCCGGTCCAGTCGTGCCACGCTTCGGCGCCGCCGGAGGAAGCCACCGGTTTCAGAGCCCCGGACCGGAACGTTGCCCTGGAATTCATTGACCATGAGGGTCTGGCCCGGCAGACCGTGGACCAGGAAGAAGTAGGGCTTCCGGCCCTTCCAGGGAACCGGCCGGGGGTCTCCGACCGGTTCACTGGTGAGCGGGTCGTAGACGGACCACTCCGTCGACCGGGTCATTGTCTGCAGCAACGGCTCGAGCTGGAGCAGGTCGGCGCCGTTGAGCACGGCACGGCCGACGGGCCGGCCCTCGTCGGTGAGGGTGAAGGACATGACCTTCCCGTCCTCGAGGGTCCTCCCCTCGATCGTGTGCAGGACGCCTTCCCCGGGCCCCGGCCGTTCCTCGTCCGGGCCCAGGTCGTCGGGCCCGCTGCCGATCCACTCGCCCAGCGGCCCGCTTTCGAAGACCCGGTCGTCGGCCACCTCGATGCGGTGGCGGCCGGTGCCGGGGTACGGCTTCAGGGCGGCCTCGCCACTGTGCGACCACAGCGTCCTGCCGGACCGGGCCGCGGCCCTGCGCGGCAGATCCAGTCCCATGGCGCCGGCGTTCTGCGAGACGAGCACCACCTCGGCGCCGTCCTCACGGCTCGCCAGTTCCTCGTCCAGCGCCAGCAGCTCGGCGAACTCCTCCGACGACAGCTTCCACCGCTTGCTGCCGTCCGGCAGGGACAGCCCGACCTTCGTGTGGTCACCGTCCTTCGTCCCGATCACGTACGGGAGGGGAGCACCGGGCCGGCGTGCCCACGGCGAGGGCTGGGAGTCCCTGCTCCCTCCGTCCACCACGTCGTACGAGGAGACGTCCACGTCCCGGGCGGGCCGGCCCGTCCAGTTCCGGCCCAGCGGGGTGCCGTCCGGTGCGGTCAGGCGGGTGGCGTCGGACAGCAGGCCCTGCTTGCCCAGGTGGTACGCGGTCAGCGACGCCCGGCTGGTCGCCCGGCCGGCCGCCATCGCCTCGTCCACCAGCTCGTACAGCCTGCGCACGCGGTTCGACAGACCGTCGACGTCGAAGCGCACCGGTACGGGAGCGGAGTCCGTGGACCCGCCGTCCGAGTCGCCGTCCGAATCGCCGTCCGAATCGGGGTCGTCCCCGGGGTTGTCGTCGAGGTGCAGGAGGTTCCTGGCGAGCCTGTCCGGGCCGGTGAAGTAGTCCGCCTCGCCGAAGTCCTCCGGACTCAGTTCCGCCAGCCGGGCGACGGCCTCCGACAGGGGGGAACGGTCGACCGTGATGACCGCCTGCCGCCGTGCCGCCCGCCCGGTGGCGCCGTCGATCGGGCCGACGCCACCGATGTCCCGGCCGCCGCTCTCCGTGGTGATCGGGAAGTCCTCGGCCCGGACCGTGCCGCCCCGTACTTCCGCGACGTCGCGCACAGCCCGCTCGTTGAGTTCCAGCTGGCGCCGGATCTCCTCGAGGAGGAGGTCGCGCACGGCGTCCGCCCGCTGCCGGCCGACCGTCCCGGCGTGCTCAACGGCACCGCCGGACAGCGCGAAGCGCGGGCCGTTGCTGTAACCGGTGACCGTGATCCCGGGGAGCCGGAGGCCGGCCCCGAGGTCCCTCAGGCCGGACACCACGATCTCCTCGGCCAGCTCGGCGAGTTGCCGGCGCTGGACCGGATCGGTGATGTCCCGGTGGCGGTGCTCGAAGGCGACCCGGGTGCGGGACGGGGAAGGCGTCGGGGCGGGCTCGGCGGGCCCGTCGTCGTCCGACACCGCCACGCTTTGGGCCTCGTCGTCGGGGCCGAGCTCGGGGACGGTGTCCGACAGCGCCCCCGGAGCGGTCGGCCGCGCCACCGTGTCCGTCGGGGCCGGGGCGTCGGTGGAGGTCGGCGGCGCGGCGGGGGCGGTGGGTCCCACGGCGTCGGAGGGCCGCAGCCGGCCGGCGCGTGCGGCGTGCAGCAGGTGTGCCAGGGAGCCTGCGGTCAGCGACCGGTCCCAGCCCTGCCGGGCGGCGTGCCGGCCGACGACGTGCCGGAGCCCGCTCCAGGTGAGCAGGCCGGGGCCGGCGTTGCCGGCCGCCTGGAAGCTCAGCCTTTCCAGGGCACCGAAGCCCTCGATCAGCTCGTGGAACTCCGCCTCGCGGTCCGGGTCGGAGTCGATGTGCACGCCGTGGGTCTGCCGCAGGGCCCGCACCCAGTGCCGGGCGCGGTCGGCGCGGTCCGGCAGCCGGTCGGGCAGTCCGCCCAGGTCGGCGAGCGCGTCGAGGGCGGCGGTCCCGGGCTCGGGAAGGAACTCCTCGATGTGGCCCGTGGGATTGTCGGGGTCGTCGTACACGATCAGGCGCGGCGGCAGGCCGCCCTCGGCCTCGCTCGGCGAGATCTGCCGGTCCACGGTGAAGACGGTGCGGCGGGTCTCGTTGGCGACGTACTGGGCGGAGGTGGGATGGGTGAGCAGGTCCTGGTCGGCGCGCGTCATGGACAGCTCGCAGAACAGCAACCACACCGGCTGCTCGGGAGACAGCGCCCGCAGGCTCCTGCGCCGTGCCAGCATCCGGCCCAGATGCCGGGGATGGACCGCCTGGTTGGCGCGGGTGCTGCGGCGGGGCACGGTGGTGCGTCCGCTGTCGCCGTGGCCGACGACGACGTAGGAGTCGGCCAGGCCCCGCGGCAGGGGCAGCAGGCCGCCCTGCCGCCCGGCGTACACACCGGGCAGTCCTTCCACTTCGTTGGTGTGGTGCTGGATGGCGGACACCACCCGCAGGGCCTCCTCCCGCATCGCCATGTCGTGCGCGTTGAGGAACGCCCGCCCGGTCAGCGTCTGCCCGTCGACCGTGACCAGCGGGTACGAGTGGACGTCGGCGTCGGGGAAGACGGTGCCGTTCGCGGCCCTGACGGTGGCCGCCGGGTCGTCCGGGACCAGTCCCGGGTCGGCGGGGATCCAGGTCCCCGCCGGGTCGCTCCCGGAGACCGGCGGGGCCAGGACCGGAACCCGGCGGCCGTCCGGGGCCCTTTCTAGTCGCAGGTCGCCGTAGGTGAACCAGACGCGGGTGCCGGTGCGGTCGGCGATCACCCGTGCGAGGGCCTCGTTGCGGCCGTCCTCCTCCCCGATCAGGAGCACCACGGGCACATTCGGCTGCCGCTCGGGGTCGTGCAGCACCAGTTCGGCGAACTCCTCGTCCGACACCGGCCGTCCGTCCGCCGTCATCGCTCCCTCGGCGTTCCGTTCGGCCACCGCCGCGTAAGCGGCGGGCCTCCAGGGCGCGGGGTGGACGCCCCGGGGATCGGCGACCACGTCCATGTGCAGGTGGACACCGGGACGTCCGGTCCAGTTCCTGCCGTGCGGCGCGCCGTCGTCCCCGCTGAGCACGGACTGCTCCGGGTAACCCTGCCGGGTCAGCCCGTAAGCGGCGATGGCGTCCAGGCTGCCGCTCCGGCCCCGGCGATGGGCACTGCTCACGAGGGTGAGGGCGTCGTAGTGCCGGGCCGCGTCCACCGGTTCGTCCGGCGCCAGGTGCAACAGCATCCGGGTGATGCCGTCGAGGTCCAGGTCGGCGCCGAAGCGGGGGTGCCCGGCGCGCACCGCCTCGATCACGCGCAGCGAGTTGAACAGCCCGTCGCGCAGCTCCGGCGGGAGCGGCTGGGAGCCGAAGGTGGCGTCGACGAGTGCCCACAGTTCCTGGAGACGCTGCTGGACCGCGCTGTCGGTGGGCGGCGGTGCGGCGGCGGACCGTGCCTCCGGCACCGGAGTGGGCAGCGGCAACGGCAACGGGGCGGGAGTGTGCGGCTGCGGCGCGTGCACGCCGGTGGTGCCGTCCCACAGGGCGCGGACGGCCACGTAGGAGTCACTGCCGTCACCCGGGTCGCCCTCGGCGACGTCCCACAGCGCACGGGCACGGGCCAGTGCCTCGTTCTCCACGTCGGTGGCCTCGACGGGGTTGACGTCCGCGGGGCGCGACCCGCGGGGACGGGCCGGTTCGACGCTGCGCGGGTGGCGGGGCGCCGTCCGGGGGCCCTCGCCGTACAACCGGCGCAACAGGGGGTACAGGGCGGGCTGGCGGGTGCGCACCCACTCCGGGCCGGCGTTGTTGCGGGGCAGCCCGGTGTAGGGGTCGCTGCCGCCGTTGGCCATGAGGTAGACGTTGGTGAGCTGGGCGAAGAACTCGAGCTCGTTATGGCTGCTGTAGTTGGGGGCGCTGCGGCGGCCGTCGGCGTCGTAGCCGTGGAGGGGGCCGTCGGGCCAGTTGCCCGCCTCGCCGGCCCGTGTGGTGGTGCGGAAGGTGTCGGTGATGCGCTGCCGGTCGACGGCGTCCAGACCGTGCAGGTGAAGGGTGTGGGCGAATTCGTGCAGGGTGGTCGAGTAGCCGTCGGGATAGGCGGACATGCCGGTGCCGACGGTGGTGCGCTCGCCGAGCAGGTTCTCCTCGGTGACGGCCGCGGTGCGCGTGCCGACACCGCGGACGTCGTCCCAGGGGCGGCCGTCGCCGGTGACGGCGCCCCGCAGGAAACGGAAGGCGTCCAGGGAGGTCATGGCCTCGCTCCTGGGCACCACCACGACCCGCGAACCGCCCTTGAGCAGCCGCGCCGCGACGTCGGGGTCCCGCAGCAGTCGGGCGACCTGGGCACGGGCCCGGTCACCGGCGGAGACGGGCTGTTCGACCCCGTCGGGCACCTGCGTCATGAGGCGCGCCGCGACCGAGGCGAACTCGGCCGGGGCGAGCCCGGCACGCAAGGCATCGACGAGCACGGGATCACCGGCCAACCGCTCACGGTCCGCGGGCGGCAGCGACGCCAGCGTCGCGTCGCGGTCGGCGGCGGACAGGCCGGGCAGCCGCGCGGCGAGCGCCCGGACCGGGTCCGTGGTCACCTCCGGACGGACCCGCAGCCCGTCGGCCAGCGCGGTCAGTCCGGCGCGCAGCGCGGGCAGGTCGGCGTCGGTGACGCCGAGGGAGCGCCACGTCTGTTCGTGGCGGGCGAGGGCATCGGGGTCCAGGGCGGCGGAGTCGAGCAGTTCGCTGAGCCGTACGACGAGGGAGGGGGCGGCGCCGACGGGCCGCGCGGAACGGTAGGCGTCCTCGCGCGCGAGTGCCGGCGTGACCGTACGAGGGCTGTCGGCGGGGGTGTGGTGAAACGCCCACAGCAGGTCGAGGAGGTCGCGTCCGCGCAGTTCGGGGTCGGTCCCGGTGGCCAGGGCGAGGGCGGCGTCGGCCAGGGAGTCCGCGGGCGCCGGCACGGTGAAACCGTCGACCGTGACCGTGCCGGAGGCCGGCCGGTCCACCGCCGTGATCGTGATGTCGACGCCGTTCACCGACAGGTCGAGAACACGGCCGCCGCCCGTGACGGGCCGGACCCGCACCGACGCTCCGGGCATCTCCCGCTCCAGCGCCCCGCGTATCCCGGCGGCGTCGGGCAGGGCGGCCGCGGACAGCTGGAACTCCACGGCACCCAGTGGCCGGGACTGACCGAACTGCACCCGGCCGCGGGCGGCTCCGGCCAGCACCACCGGGTGGCCGAGGCCGTGCAGCACGGCACCGACCCGGCGCGCGACGTCCAGCTTGCCGGTGCCGTCACCGGACGGCGTGCCCGGCTCGTACGCCCCAGCCCCCTTCAGGGGGCCCGGGACACCGCGGCCGGCCGGGGTGGCGGTGGGGGCCGATGGCGGAGGCGGGGGCGCGGGCCGCGGGAACGGCGGGGGTTCCGCCGGCGGGGCCGGGGCGGGTGCGGCGGTCTTCACCTGGTCGGTCCGGACGACGACGCCCAGGCGGTCGCTGAACAGGGCCGCCACGTTGGCCAGCCAGTCGGCGGCTTCCTCGGCGTCCAGGCCCGGCCGGACCTGGTCGCTCATGTAGCGGCCCGACTTGTCGTTCACCACCCAGGAACGCAGCTTCTCGCTCCAGCGGAACTCGCCGGACACCCGGCTGCGCCCCGGTAGCGTCCGTCCGGCCTTCTTCTCGTCGTCGGCGTCGACGAATCCGGCGGCGATGCCGGTGTGGCCCAGCCCGTCCAGTGCCTCGCGCAGTGCCTGGGCCGTCAGATCGGGATCCCGCTCCCGCATGCCCGCCAGCAGCGCGTCGAACTGCTCCTGGGTGACGATCCCGCTCAGACTCTCCGTGCCCAGGATCACCCGCCCGTCATCGGTGACCGTGTACAGCCACACCGCGTCCCGGTTCCCGGTGATCACCAGGTTCGGATCCACCTCGTCCAGCGGCACCCACAGGGGGTTCAGCCGTACGTCGCCGTCCTGGTCGCGTTCCTCGTCCTTGACCCGCTTCGGCAGGACCGGGGCGCCGAACCGGTCGCGGGGTACGGCGTCGCTGCCCTCGTAGTGGTTGGTGCCGTTGTAGTAGACCTCCGTCTGCCGCAGGGCGTCGTCGGGTCCCACGTCGCTGACCCGCCGGACACCGGACGGGAACGACCGCACCACGTCGACCCGCAGGTCGAACGCGTGCGCCAGGAGAGGCAGGAAGATCTCTCCCTCCGGTGTCCCCCAACGCTGCTCCCAGTTGACGACGGCGTCCAGGAGCAGGGGCAGTTCCCGGTCGTCCAGCGGCGCGGCGCTCTGCGAATAGACCGTGGGGAGCAGGCGGCGCAGTGCGTCGTCGTCGAGGTCGTCGGGCGTCGGCAGCAGACCGTGCTGCTCGAGATGCTCGAACATCCGGCGCGGGCTCAGGTTCTCGGCGTCCGCCTCCTGGACGGCCCGGGCGTCCTGCGGGGAGACGCCCGGGGCGGCGGGTTGTGACGCCATGCGGGCGTCGACGTACCGCCTCAGCAGTTCGGCGGGATCGAGGGCCTCCGGTACGGGGACGTGCTGGACGCCGTGGTGGGCGAGCCGGGCGAGCATCTCTGCCCGGTTCATTCCCTGGACGCGTGCCGCGAACGCGTCGGCGACCGTCTGCCGGAACTGTCCGACGATCTGCGGATGCAGCCGCCCCTCGCTGCGGATCACGTGGTCCTCCACGAGGGACCGCATGGCCTGGAGCACGGCCTGTGACGGGCCGGCCGGGTCCATGCCGGTCGTGGAGTGGATCGCGGCCTGGCGACTCAGTTCACCATGTACCGCGTCGGTCTGCCCGAGCCAGTCGTACGCGGCGCGGTCGGTGGAGGCGAGGCCGTGCAGACGGCTCCGGATGTGCACGGGGTCGCCGGCCATGAAGGAGTAGAGGAGGCACTCGCCCGTGGCGGGCACCCGTACGCGGCGGCCCCTCGCACCGAGGCTGTCGGTCGTCGTCGGCCCGGAGCCCTTCTTGCCGTCCTCCTGATCCTGAACGTCCGACGGCGGGACCTTCGATCCCTCGCCTTCCGTCTTCGTGCCTTCCGTCTTCGCACCTTCCGTCTTCGCACCTTCCGTCTTCGCACCTTCCGTCTTCGCACCTTCCGTCTTCGGGGTTTCGGGCGGAACGGGCGGAACGGGCGGAACGGGCGGAGTGACGGTGTCCGCGGGGGGCACGGGCGGCGCCACGGTGTCCACGGGCGGCACAGGCTGCCGGGTGTCCGGGGATGGCGTGTCCGCCGGCGGTGTCCGTCCGGCCGGCAGCGCCAGTTGGTAGTGGCGGTCGTCGAGGCTCAGCACCACGTGTGCGCCGGTGTGTCCGGATGTCTCGACGAGTCCCCGCAGGTTCTCCTCTCCCGTCGGGTGCCCGGGGGTGAAGTCCTGGAAGCCGCCGTCGCTGCGGACCACCGTGACGCGCACGCCGAAGGTCCGTGCGGCGAGCAGCGGGAGCAGGTCCGCCGCGGAGTGGTTCCAGCCGGCCTCGGACGTGGCGTCACCCGGGCGGAGGAGCTGGGCGACCGCCAGTTCGGCCCGTACCCCGGGTGCCAGATCAACAGCGTGCGGGACGAGACCGCCGAGGGCGTCGAACTCACGGCGTGCAGGGGTGTCCGCTGCGAGGTCCAGGCCCGCCGCGGCGATCTCGTCCGCGCTGAAGGAGTCGGTGGCGTCCGGGGCCACGGCGGCCAGCAGGTCCTCGTCGGCGTGGTCGGTGAGCCAGGTGGCCATCCTCCGGCGCAGTTCGGCCGTCGCCCGCGGATCGGCGGGGTCGATGCCCTGCGCGGACAGCAGTCCCGGGGCGGCGCGTTCGAGGCCGTGGGCGAGCGCGCGGAAGAAGGCCTCACCGTCCCTCGGCACGTCCTGGAGCGTGTACGTCTCGTTCGCGGGAGACGTGAGGACGGTGTCCGCTCCCGTGCCGGTCCTGGTGTAGCGGGGCGGGGCCGGGGACGGCTCCTTGGGCGCCGTGGGCGGGGCCTGGTAGGTCACCGCGGGCGGCTCGGCGAGACCGTCCAGCTCCTTGCGGCCGTCCTCGGTGGCCGCGAGCCGGTGCCAGCGGGTGAGCTGGTCCGCCCCGGCCCGTACCCGGTGGTATTCCGCCGCGGCCTTCTCCGCCGCGTCCCTGAGCGCGTCCAGTTCGGCGCGCCGGGCGTCGAAGGCGTCGCGTGCCGTGTCCCGGAGGACGGTGGCGTCGTCGAGGCTCCGGCCGGGCGCTCTCGCGGACAGCAGGGCCACCTCGAGCCGCTCGTCGGCCGCGGCCTTCTCGGTACGCGCGGTTTCGAGCCGCAGGTCGGCCGCCTTCCGCAGTTTCCCGGCAGCGGCCGTCGCCTCGGCCAGACGGGCCCGGGCGGCGTCCTGTTCGTCCCGCAGGAGGTCCGCCCAGCCGTCGTGTTCGGGTTCGGCGCCGTACTCGTTCTCGGCGAGGGCGTCGACTTCGGCCTGCGCGGCGGCCACGGTCGCGTCCGCGGTGCCGTGGTCCCGGCGCGCGTCGTTCCCGGCCTGCCGCAGGGCGGTGTCCGCCGTGTCGACGTCGGCCCGGGCGAGGTCGACCGCGCGCGCTGCCGCGCGGGCGGTCCCGGCGGCTCTGTCGAGGGAGGTCTGCGCGGCGTCGAGGTCCGTGCGCAGGCCGGCGGAGGCTCGCCGCTTCTTCCAGTAGGCCTTGTCGGCGTCGACCCATGCCTTGCTCGCACTGCCGACCGCGTCCCACGCCTTTTTGACCTGTTCGGGGAAGTTCGTGTCGGTGACGAGCTTCAGCTCGCGGGCGATGTCCTCGCGGATCCAGGTGAGGACGTACGCCTCGGACTCCATCGCCTGAGGGCCCGATCTGGCCTTGCTGAAGGTCCCGCCCCGGATCCTGTTCGCGAGCTTCGAGTCCACGATGCTCCGGTGCACGTCGCCGACGCTGAGCCAGGTGGCCGGGACGGCGAACAGGAAGGAGCGGTCCGTCTTGGGCTTGAGGTTGCGCGAGGTCAGGTGGTCGTCTCCGACCGGCATCCCGTCGCCGTCGAGGTCGTTGGGGCCGGGGCCGAAGAGTCCGATCTGGTTGAGACCCGCGTTGTTGGGCGAGTCGTACAGGAAGCCGGCGCCGAGGGTCCCGGCCTGGCCGTGCTCGCTGGACGAGGACGTGCCGGCGTTCTCCCCGTACCGCCTGAGCACCTCCAGCTTCTTGCCGTCGGCGACCGTCAGCAGCAGCGCGCGGCTGAAGTCGGGTGTCGAGCGCAGGGTCAGCCGGCCGGTGTCGGTGCCCACGAGGGACTTCGCGGTCAGTCCCACTACCTGGTAGCCGTCCGGTTCGGTGGTGCGCGGGTAGAACGCGGTGAGCGCCGTGGAGCTGGTGCCGTCCTCCAGCGCCTGCGCGGAGCCGGTGCCCAGCCGGGTCAGGCCGGTCTCCCTGGTGGTGCGCAGGAGTGCGGTGAGGGCGGCGGCGTCGGGGCCGTCCTCGGCCTCGAGGGCACTCAGGGAGAAGCCGGCGTCGTACGCCTTCGTCAGGAGGAGGTCGCCCGCGATGCGGATGTTCTCGATGCCGACGATCCCGCGGGGGTGCATGCCGTTCTCGGGGAAGGTGAACGGCCGCATGACGCCTTCCCCGTCCCGGACCAGTATCTCCTCTCCCGCCTTGGGAAGGGACGCCGGCCGGGGTGCCTCGGCCAGGGCGGGGTCGGCCGTCGGATCGGGTGCGGGCAGCAGCCGGGGGGCTGTGGAGGTGTCGGAAGGGGTGGCCCCGGGCCCGTCCGTCCCGGGTGTCTTCGTCGGGGGCGCCACCGGCTCCATCAGGCTGAGCGGCACGTGTTCGCGCAGCTCGCCGACGCCGTCCTCCTCGATGATCTGCAGGTGGCCCCGGAAACGGTCGAGGGCCGTGGTCTCCCTCTCCGACCGCCCCTCCTCGGCCGGAGCACCGGTGTTGGGGGTGTCGTCGGCTTCCAGGGTGATCCGCATGCGGTACGGGGTGACGATCTCCGCGTGCGGTTCGGTGGACGCCGCCCGGTAGATCGTGACGGTGGTGACCGTGTGACTCGACGCGACCGTCTTCCGGTCGGAGCCGCCCTCGGTGTACGTCGGTCCGGCGGCCACGACCTGCGCGTTGCCGGTGTACACCAGCTGGCTGGTCAGGAGGCCCACGTCCGCCCCGGAGGAGGCCTCCGAGTTCTCCTGGGCGGTCTCGATGGCCCGCCGGTTCTCCTCCAGCTCCGCGCTGTGGTCGAGCCCGTCGAACACGGGCGTCCCGGGGATCAGTTCGACGCGGGCCCGCACCCGCCGGCTGCCGATCCGCACACTGCCCCAGCCCCAGCCTCCGGCGGTGACCAGCGTCGACGGGCCGGTGGTCGTCATCTCCCCCTTCAGGGCCCGCGTGGCGCGGGCCGTCACCAGCTGCCGGACCCTCTCCCGGCCCTCGTCGTCGAGCCCCAGCTCCCCGATCCGCCGGTCGAACGCGAGCAGCACCTCGGTCGGGTCCAGCGAGTTCACCGCGTACGTGCCGAAGGCGGCGCCGCGCAGCCAGGGCTGCGGCGTCCAGAGCTGCCGCGTGTAGCGGGGGACATCGCCCATGCCGTCGTCGAGCAGCCCCATCCGGTGGGCGCTCTTCTCCGGCAGATGCCCCAGCAGACCGCCCGGGCTCGTCAGCTCCGTCCCCGCCGCGCCGGCGAGTGAACGGGGTACGAGGGCACTGGCCGCCGCGGCCGTCCCGATCCGGCCCGTTCCCAGCCGGCTGGAGACCAGCGCGAACCAGTGGTGCACGTCGCCGGCCACCAGCACCTGGTGGGTGAAGCCCTTGCGGTTCATGTCCGCGACGACCGTCCGGACGACGCTGACACTGTGCGCGCGGGACGTCGAGACGGGGTTGGCGACGAGTCCGTACCCGCCCATGAGGCCGTGCCCCGGGCTCTGGGCGACGGAGTAGATCAGCTGGCCGCCGAAGACGAAGCTCGTGCTGTTGCTGGTCTTGCCGGCCGCCTGCCGGGTGCCGCCGAGCGGCATCTCGGTGTCCATGGACATCGACGGCGTGAGGGCGTGCAGGTCCCCGACGGTCGTCGCGTACCGATAGGTTCCCCACAGCTCGCCGTACGGCCCCTTGCCCAGCAGGCCGCTGCCCACCAGGCCCAGCGGCCCCGAGCTCTGGTCGAAGCTCGCCGCGAGGTACTGGGGGGTGAAGGTGCGGACGATCGCCTCCCGGGTGGGGGCGCCCTCCTTCACCAGTTGCCAGGCGCTGCCCGACGCCTCCTTCAGGACCCGGTTCACCTCCGCGGTCAGCATGGGTGACAGCATCATGTTCACGATCACGAACGGGTGCTGCTGGAACTGCCTGAACTGCTTCGTCCCGCGGTCGGCGAGCCGCCCGGCGGGCTGCCCCTCGCCGGCGCCGGCGGGCAGCACGAGGTCGCCCTTCGCCAGTGCGAGAGCCCGTTCGGTGGGCAGGGAGGCGGGAGCGGGTTCGTCGGACAGATAGGGGTTGAGCGCCCCGTCCGCGTGCGGGTCCGTGTCGGGGGTGTGCTGGACGGGGACGCCGATGAGCACCTGTCCGGTCACCGGGCCGCCGCCGCGCAGGTGGCCCAGCGCCGTCCGGCCGAAGAGCACGTTGACCGGCTCGTCCAGGACCAGCAGTCCCGGCAGCCCGAGGCCGAGGCCGCGGATCAGGCCGCGGGGCCGCCAGTAGCCGCCCAGGGTCGCGGTGAGGGACATGTCGTAGCGGTACAGGTGGGTGGGCTGGTTGCTCACCGACATCGGCTCGTTGGTGACCGTCGAGCCGAAGGAGGTCTCCGCCTCCCACTGCCATCCCTGGCGGGCGCCCAGGGTCAGCCCGAGCGTGTTCCGGGGGAGCCCGGCGTCGTCGACGTTGTTGTCGCGGCCCGAGAACGTGCCTTCGAAGCCCAGGTCCACGCCCCGTTTCGCGCTGATCTGGCCGTCGAGCCGGTCGATGCCCTGTGCGCTGAAGCGCATCCCCTCGTCGACGTCCTTGCCCTCGTACCGTCGCCCGGTCAGCGCCCCGTGCACCCGGAGGCTGTAGTAGGTCTGTCCGACGGAGTCGGGGTCCGTGAGCCTGATCGGCAGGCCGACCGTGGTCAGCGCCTCCAGGTTCGCGGTGATGTTCTGCTGGGACAGCACGCCGAGGACCTGCAGGGTGTTCTGGAGCGCGATCCGGTACTTGACGGGGTCGGTCCACCGGGGCGGCACGGGCAGACGCGCGGCCGCGTCGAGCACCTGGTCCGGCTTGCGCGTGAGCAGGTCGTTGAAACGGGCGCGCCAGCCCTTCGGCAGGTTCGGCGGCAGCAGCTGGTCGAGGGGCACCACCAGCCCTTGGCGCAGATGCGCGATGGCGTCCACCACCCCGTCGGCGAACGCGTCCAGCAGGGTGCGGCCGACACCGTCCGCCGCATCCGATGCGACACGGGTGCGCAGGCCGTCGTCGAAGGTGAACTCCTTCACCCGGTGCATGCCCAGGGTGCGCGGACGGTCCGCGGTCAGATAGGGCGGGACGAACGGCGGGGCGACGCCGTTGCGCAGGGCGAGCGAGGTCCCGTCGTCCCATCCGGCCAGCCGCCGTGCCTCGGAGCTGGTCATCCGGTCCAGGCTCCAGGTGAGGAACCGCGTCGGCGGTGCGTTGTCGCCGGCCCGACGGACCCGCACGGACTTCACGACCAGGTACAGGGCGGTCTTGGGACCCTTCACCTGTCCGGCCGACTTGAGGGTGCCGGCCCCGCCGAGTCCGACCGACCAGGTCTTCGCGTACGAGTACTGGGCACTCGGCCCGGCCTGGAGCCGCAGGTCGAAGGGGGCCGTGCCGGGGTCGAGGAAGTTGAAGGCCGGTCCGGCGACGGCTTGCAGCAGCAGGCTTCTGCCCGTTGCCCGGCTGCGCTCGTTGCGGACCGTCGAGGTGTTGATGTCCCGCATCTCGGCCTGGTCGGTCTCCCCGACGAGCACCGCCGCCCGGGGGATCAGTTCCTCCACCACGAAGACGCCCAGCGGTGACTTCTTCTTGTCGTCGGCGAACAGCGGCGGGGTGGTGACGCGGCCGCGCGCCATCGTGCCGCCGTGCCGTTGGAAGCTGTCGCCCGAGAAGAAGACGTCCAGCTCGGTGTAGGCCGAGCTGCCGGGCAGGGCTCCGATCTGTCCGGCAGCCCAGTCGCGGATCGCCGCGACCGGGCCGA
This sequence comes from Streptomyces sp. NPDC058632, assembly GCF_042717095.1. Taxonomy (NCBI): domain Bacteria; kingdom Bacillati; phylum Actinomycetota; class Actinomycetes; order Kitasatosporales; family Streptomycetaceae; genus Streptomyces; species Streptomyces sp. NPDC058632. Next base: position 74,172 of record NZ_JBHXQZ010000014.1, read on the forward strand.
ACCCCTCGGTACGGACGAGGCGGTACTGGGAGTTGCGGTCCAGGTCGATCGACCGGGGGATGCGGCCCGGCTTCGGCATCTTCGTCACGCTGTCGGGCAGGCGGACCGCGAGCCCGTTGCGGAGGCCGAAGGCGAACCGGGCCGGGGCGGCCGGGTCGGTGTCGGTGCCCGTGACGACCCGGCCGGTGGCGTCGGTGACGCGCATCTCGTAGTACACGTCGTCCAGGAACGACCGTGACTTGTCCAGCGTCCGGGTCTCCATCTGGTTCATGCGCTGGTCGGCCAGCGTGTAGCCGACCTTGTTGATGAAGCCGAACCGCAGGGCGAGACGGCCGAAGCCGCCGAACGCCGCGGTGCCCGCCGGGCCGATCGGCCCGCCCAGGCCGTACTGGGAGTTGGCCTGCATGTTCTTGGTGAACCCGAACGTCGCGGCGCCCCGGTGCATGCTGTCGATCTTCGAGGCGTCACCGATGCCGTCGTCGAACGGGGCCCAGTTGCCGTAGTGACGCGCCCTGACGTACAGGACCCGGACCTTTCCGTCCGCGTTGAGGTAGGGGAACGGACGCCCGTCTCCGTCCGCCAGCGTTTTCGGCTTGTCCCGGAGCGTCTGACGGATGTCGCTCAGCAGCTGCGTGGCGCCCTTGCCGGGCCGGGCGTCCGGCCTGCGCCGCAGCTCGCCGTCGATCGCGTCCAGTGCCTGTTCGAAGCCCCGCAGGACGACCGTGCTCTGGCCGAACGTACTCGGGTTGGCGAGGAGTTGTCCGAGCTCGGCGGCGGTCAGCCCGGGTGGCAGCAGTGCCTGGAGGTCGTCGACGTACTCGGGCATCCGCCTGCCGTCCTCGAACCGGACCGGGGCGCGGCGTGCGGGCGGGGGCGCCATGGCACGGTCGAGGCGCGGGTGGTCCGCGGGGGGCGGGTCCGACTCGGTGGGCTTCGGGACGAGGGCCACCGTCAGGTCCGGCTCCGTGGACGAGGGCGGCTCGCCCGGAGCCTCGGTCTCGTCCTCGGCCGCGAACGTGATGTCGTCCGCTCCGGTGCCGCCGGGGCGGACGGCCGCCCAGTCGGCTGCCGCGGGACGCCCCGGCGCGCTGGGCAGGAGGGAGGGGATGTACGGCCGTGACGGCCCGGCCGGGGCCAGGCTCACACTGCCCTGCGAGGCCCATACGGCACGACCGGTGCCGGCGCTGACGACGGCCCGGGGGTCGGTGTCCGGGGTGCCGCTGCCGGCCGGCCCGGCGGGCGTCGCCGGACCCGCCTGTGTCGCAGGGGCGGCCTTCGGTACGGCCAGGACGACGTCCGTGTCCTGCGGGCGGGTGTTGAGCACCGGGTCGCGTGCCAGCAGCTCGGCGACCTCGTCGTAGGGCACCCTGCCGCGGAAGCCGCCGGGCAGGTTCATGAGGAGGTGGTCCCGGCCGCCTCCGGCCCACACCAGGTAGGCCGGTGACCTGTCGGGGGTGCTCCACGGCGGGCGTTCCTGGCCCACGGCCTGGTAACCGCCGCCCTGCTTGGGGGCGGCGACGACGACGCGGTCGGTGGCCGTGGTCGTAGCCGTGGTCGCGTCGGGCGCGGACGGGGACCAGCGTCGTCCGGTCGGCACGCCGTTGAGGTCGAGCAGTTGCGTCCGGGGCGCGAGGGCACCCAGCGTCTCCAGGTGGAACGCGCCCAGTTCGGTCAGGTTGTCCACGTCGACGCCGACGGCCGCCGCCTGCGCGACCAGGCCGAGCAGCTCGGGCCGCCGGGCCGGGTCCGGCCGGTCCAGATGCAGGACCCTGCCGGTCAGGGCCTCCGGGTCGGGGGTCCGGCTCTCCCACTCCAGGGCCTTCACGCTCGCCCAGAACAGCCGGGCCCGCTCGGGCTGTCCGACGGCCGCCGGGCCGTCGCCGAGACGCAGAACGCGGGCGGCCTCGGTGTCCAGCTCCGGGTCGGACAGTCCGCCCAGCCGCCGCGCCGCGGCCGTCACGTGGGGCAGGGAGACGAAGCCGGTGAGCGTGATGTCCGGTCGGCGGCTCACGGCGTCGGCTGCCCGGGTGAGCAGGTCCCGGTAGGCGTCGGGGGCAGGGGCACCCGCCACGTCGCCCTGCTGGTCCGCGTGGGCCGCGCGTTCGAACAGGTCCATGGAGAACGGGCCGAGGTCGCGCAGCGCCGGGTCGGCTGCGCGCATGCTCTCCAGCGCGCCGATGCCGGCGAGGAGTTCCCCGTACCGGCTGTCGTCCTCGATCGCCGCGCCGAAGGTCAGGCGCAGCGCGCGGACCAGTCGCAGCGTCCGTTCACGGGTCGCGTCGGACACCGGCTGTGAGGGGTCCGTGTGCAGGCCCGCCGCGCGGGCGCGGTCGTCGAGGACGGCTCCGGCGGGTTCGGGGCGGTGCTCCACCCACGCGCCGCGCCGGCCCCGCGAGTCCGTGTAGAGGCGGTGCACGAACGTCCGGTCCGGCAGCACCGCGAAGCTGACCATGTGGGTGCCGCCGTAGGTGGTGCGCCCGGTCTCGTTGGCGACGTGCTGGCTCTCGCTGACGACCGCCAGCGGGTCGGGGACGAAGGTGTCGTCGATGCCCCTGCGGGTGCGGACCACACCGGGCGGCTTCGCGCTGGAGCACGCCTCCATCAGGACGGCGTGGTCCTTGGGGAGCTGCGCCAGGCTCGGACGCCGCTTGAGCATCCCGCCGGTCTCCCGCTGCCGGGTGTGGTGGCGCGGGTCCGTCATGGTCGGTACCCGGGTCGCGCCGGGCCGGCCGTGTGCGCTGAAGACGTACATTGGCTTGCCGGCGAACGGTACGGGCGCGTCGTCCTTGACGGACTCCCCGGTGACCGGGTTGTAGTGCCACAGCTCCGTCGACTCCGTCGCGAGCCGCAGCGCCTCGATCCGGCGCGGAGCCTCGGAGTCCTCGAACACGCCTCTGCCGGTGGTGGTGCCCCGGTCGGTGACGACGCTGTGGGACCGCACCTCGTGCTCCCAGGCCGGCGCGTTCCCGTACTCCGCCGGGTCGAGCACCTGACCGGGGGTACTGCGGATCCAGTGGGCGCGTGGCAGCCCTTCCCCGAACTGCAGGGAGACGACGTGCGGCAGGGCCGGGTCCTGCTGGGGCGACACCTTCACCGTGCCGTTGGCCGACCAGACCTCCCTGCCGGTACGGTCCGCCGCCCTGCGGGGCAGATCCAGACCCCGCGCACCGGCGTCGGGGACGAGCAGCACCACGGGGACGTCCGGGGGGAGCCCGCTCAACGCGGGGTCGAGGGCGAGCAGTTCGGCGAACACGTCGATCGGTACCTGGCGCGGGGCTCCGTCGAAGCCGCGTACGACGACCCGTCGGTGGTCGCCCTCCGTCATCACGACGTACGGTTCCGGCTCACCGGGACGGTGCCATGGCGCGGTGCCCACGTCGCCGCGCGCCAGGCTGCCGTCGGCCTGGCGGACCACCTTGCCGACATGGGCGAGATCCAGGTCGGGGATCGCGCCGTTCGTCCAGTTGCGGCCCCGGACGCCCCCGCCCGGGGCGGTCATCGTACGGGTGGGTGACAGCACCCCCCGGAGCTGGAGGTGGAACGCCGCCAGGGCGGCCAGGCCGCCCGCCGACTCCACCGCCGGGTCCATCGCCACCCGGAACAGCTCGCTGCGCTGCGCGTCGGTCACCGCAGCGGCGGTGTCCAGGAGCAGCACCCGGCGGGTCAGGGCGTCCAGGTCGAGCGGTCCGTCGCGCAGCGCGGGGTCGGCCTGCCGGAGCCGGTCGAGGTGCGTGAGGGTGTCGCGGAGGGCGGGGTAGATCCGGTTGGTCTCGACGCCGGGGCCGAACACACCCGTCAGCAGCTGGTGGTCGAGCGCGTCGGTGGCCGGAGAGGGCTCGGGCGAGTCGGTCATGGACGCGTCGCCGTCCTCCCAGTCCATGATCATGTCGATCGAGTCCGGGGAGCCGGGTACGGAAGAGGGCCCGGCCGGGATCTCGGCCGGTGCCCGGGAGCTGAGCGGCGTCCCGTCGGTGACGACGGGCGGTACGGAGGACACCTCGCCGGCGACGGCCGGGGCCGGTTCCACCAGGGAGGCGGCGGCCGGCAGTTCCCCGGACTCGGTCCGTACGGGCCGGTACGGCGGCGGGAGTTCGGAGGTGGTCCTGGCCTCCGGCCCTGTGGAGGGCGGGCCGGACCGCTCGGTCCCCTCGGACGAGGGGACACGGGTGCCGTCCGGGGTGACGGTGGCCGCCGGGTCGTCGGTGGTGACGGCGTCGGTGCCCGTGGAGGTGGTGACGTGCTCACCGGACGGGGTGGTCTGGGGCCGCTGCTGCGGGGTGGCGTTCGGCGGGGCGGGGGCCGGGGAGGCGGTGGTCGAGGGGGTGGGTGTCGCGGCGGCCGGCGAACCGCCGGGAACCGGGGCGACCGGGGGTGCGAGGGGACCCGTGCGCGGGTCCGGCTGCGGGGTGGCCCGGTCCTGCTGGTCGGGCGTGACCCGGGTGTCGGGGATCCGGGACGTCTCCGGGTTCCTGGAGACGTCGGCGGAGTTCTCGGTGTCGTCCGCGTCGTCGGCGAGCGGTGTCGTCGTGTCGTCGTCCGCCGGCCGTTGGCGTTCCGGGGCGGACCGGGTCTCGGGGGTCCCTGACGTGTCGGGCGCCCTGGAGACGTCCCGGGTGCCGCCGGTGTCGCCCGTGGCGCGGGGGGTACGGACGTCGTCCGTGTCCACGTCCTCGGCGAACGGTGTCGTCGTGTCGTCGTCCGCCGGCCGTTGGCGTTCGGTGCCGTCCGGTACGGAGGTGTTGCCGCCCGTCTGGGTCGACGGCAGCCCCGGGGCGGAGGAGCCGACGGTGGACGGGATGTTCCCCGGGCCGTTGTTCGTGCCGGCGGTCCCGTCGGCCCCCGGGCCGGTGTCCACAGGGGAGGTGAGGGTGGAGAAGACGGTGTCGGTGTCCACGTTCGCCGGCGTCGGCAGGGTGTTCCGGCCGATGACGGAGTCCGGGGCCGTGGTCTCGAGGCCGTCCACGGCGGAGTCGTCGTAGGCGTTCGTGGACGCGTCCGAGGAGGTGTTCGTGGACGACGGTTTGCCCGCACCCGGTGCTCCCGGCCCGGGCTGCGTGCCGGTGTTCCCGTTGGCCGCCACGGGCTGCCCGTAAGGGGCACCATCGAAGGGACCGCCGTGGTCGGAGCCGTAGTCCGTGAGGGAGGAGACCGTCGGGATGTCGCTGATATCGCTGACGTCGCCGAGGGAGGAGGTGTCGTCGTCGTAGGTGACGGAGCGGGGCGGCGTGTACGGGTCGTCCCAGGTGCCGGCGGTGGAGACCGTCCCGGGGCGGGGCAACGGGACCGGGTTCGGGTCGGCATCGGACAGCGAGGGCTTGTAGGGGCCCCCGGTCCGCTCATGGATCCCGTCCTCGTAGGTGTCCAGGTAGGTTTTCCCATACGCGTTGTTGCCACTGTCCCCGTAGCTGTCCCCGTAGGTGGTTTCGTACGTGTCCCCGTAGGAATTTCCGTACCGGTCGCGGTAGCCGTTCCTGTCCCCGCCCCCGCCTCCGCCGTTCGTCAGGTGGTTGATGTCGTCGAGGCCGAAGTCGGGCTTGTGGAAGAACTTGTCGTACATCCACTTGCCGCCGTACTCGGCGCCGGTGGAGGCGGCTTCGAAGAGGAGTCCGCTGAGGCCCGCGCTCACGAACGTCGCGGGGTTGAGCGTGAACGTGCCCAGGAATATGAGGTTGGTGAAGGCCCCCGCGAAGGTTTCCGCCTGGCCTTCGTTGACGAAGGTGAGCGGAAGGTCGAACACTTCCTTCCACGTGTGGTTGTTCTTGAAGATGTTGCGCACGATCGGCGCGCTGAACTGGGAGAACAGGCCCCCGAAGAGTCCCGCGAACGCGCCGGCGACCGCCGACTGCCCGATCTCCGTCCAGTCGAACTCCTTGCGCCGGCGGTCCGGGTCGTCCGGCGCGGTCATGGAGATCAGCTGCGCGGCGAACGTGACGAACGCTTCCTGGATCGCCTCGAGCAGGACCGACAGCGGCGTGGGGACGGCTCGTCCCAGCCGCTGGAGGAGCAGCAGGATGGTGAGCGCGGTGCGCGCCTTGGCGATGGCGATCTCGGTGAGCGAGGTCCCGCCGGTGAAGACGGACAGCGCGGCGATCAGGGCCAGCTCGATGTTCATCAGGATGAACTCGAGGAGGATCTGGTACTTGGCCTCGGAGAGCTTCATCGAGCGGTCCACCTGCCGCGAGCCGATGTCCCGGAGCTCGTCGGAGAACTTCTGCAGGTGGTTCTGGCCGTTGTCGTCGACGAACAGCTTCATCGCGGCGACGAACTCGTCGGCGATCCGCGGCGGCAGCGAGTTCCCGGCGGTGGAGATCGCTCCCTTCATCGCGTCGGACAGGTCACGGACGTCGTCCGCCAGCCGCCGGTAGGGATTGCGGCTGGCGAAGCCCAGGTCCTCGTTGCCGGTCGCGACGTTCGCGCCCACCCAGACCTCGATGAACTCCAGCAGACCGGGCGGGAACATGATCGCCATTCAGCGCCTGGTTTCGCTCTCCGAGCCCTGCGCCTCGATGTCGTCCAGCGCCTGGGTCTGCGGCCGCTGCACGTGCTCGGCCTCCGCGGCGACCGCGTCGACCAGGGCCAGGAACCCGCCGGTGATGGCCGTGACCGTGGCCGACACCTGCTCCTGTTCCTTTCGGACCTGCTCACCGACGGCGTTGGCGAACTCGTCGTCGCCGCCCTCCTCGCCCCACCAGCCCGAGTACACGGCGTAGCCGGTCTCGAACCGGGGCAGCATCTCGTCGCCGTAGCGGACGGCGTCGGCCAGGTGCTTGGAACCTGCCAGGATCGCCTGGATGTCGGCGGAGTAGTTGCCGGCCATGACTACCTCCCCTCCTGCCGTCGGTCGTTCGTGCCGCGGGTCCCGGGCGGGGTCGCGGGTTCCTCCTCGTCCTCGACGATCTCGTCGCGGAGCCGGCTCATCGCGGTCGGCCGGCCCTCCGTCACGGAGGTCTCGCTGAGCAGCGAGCCGAAGATCGACTCCCAGTCGACGCCCATCCGCTCCGGCGCGGCGCCCCGCGAGGTCATCCGGGTGAGCGGGTCGAGCGTCTCGACGACCCGGCGGGCCATCTCGGCCCGTGCCGCGTTGGCGGCCTCCAGCACCGCCGCGGACAGCTGCGGGGCGGCCATGGTCCGGTACTTGCCGTCGAGGAACTCCAGGCTGGTCAGTTCGCCCTTCGCCCCGACACAGACCCGGACCGACCGGTCCGCCGAACGCGCGGTGACCGACGCGGCGTCCAGTTCGGCGCGCGCCGAAGCCGCGGCCTCCTCCGCCGCCTTGAGGTGGGCCATCGCCTGGGCCACACGGTCTTCCATCGACTGACTCAACTCGGTCTCCTCCCCGTCAGCGCCCCAGGGCCTGGGGCGCTCCCCCTTCGTCGGTGCCCCAGACGTCCTCGTCCTCGGCGAGCCAGGTGGTGCGTTCCCTGTCGCCGCTCTCCGTCTGCGGCCTGCCTTCGCCCGCCCCGCCCATGCCTCCCATGGGCGGCATGAAGGGCATGCTGCTGCTGGTCTGCGTGCCCTTGGACACGACGCGGTGTTCCTCGTCGTCGACGGTCGGCGTGTTGGCCGCCACCCTGCCGGACCGGGCGACGCCCGGCTCGATGACGTTCCTGACGCGCTCGCCGGAGTTCCCACCGGCCTCGCCGCCGCCGGCGCCCCGCGCCATCGGCGGATACATCCCCGGCGATCCCGCTCCCGTGCCGGCGCCGTCCGCGGAGGCGGCCGCCAGGCTGCCGCCGCTCTGCGGGCGTCCCAGCGCCGAGGAGAGGTCGTCCTGGTTGTAGAGGTTGTCGTTGAAGACGGAGGAGTACGCCGATCCGGCCGAACCCGTCGGTGTGCCGCCCGAGTTGTAGGCGGAGAGGTCGGGAGGCTCGGGAAGGTCCGCGATGCGCTGGCGGATCAGCTCGTCGATGTTCTTGTCGTCGGCGTTGATCCGGTCGTACTCGGCCTGGATGTCGCCCATGCGCTCGTCGTACTCGGCCCTGGCGTCCTTCCGCGCCTGCTCCGCGTCGGTACGCGCCTGGTCCCGTTCCTCCTGGGCGGCGGCCTTCTCCCGCTCGTACTCGCTCCTGGCATCGGCCTCGGCGGCGTCGGCCCGTTCGACGGCCTCCCGTTCGGCGGCGTCGATCTCCGCGATCCGGTCGTCGTACTCCTGCCGGGCGCGGGTCTCGTCGGTGCCGGCGGCTATCTCGCGCTCGTACTCCTGGCGCGCCTGCGCCCGCTCCTGCTCGGCCTCTTCCCGCGCCTGGTCCCGCTGCTCCTGGGCGGCGGCCTTCTCCTGCTCGTACTCCTGCCTGGCCGCCTCCTCCTGACGGTCGGCCTCCCGCACGGCGGCCTCGCGCTCGGCGCGGGCCTCGGCCTTCTGCTCCTCGTAGTCGGCCTGCGCTTCGGACTTGGCCTGCTCGGCCTCCAGCCTGGCCTGCTGCTTCTCGACCACGGCCTCACGGCGGGCCTGCTCCTGCTGGGCCTCGGCGTCGGCCCTGGCGTCGGACTGCTCCTGCTTGGCGGCTTCCCTCTCCTGCTCGTACTCGGCCCTGGCCGCGTCCTGTTCGGCCTGGGCGGCGGCCTTCTCCTTCGCGGCCTCTTCCTTGGCCGCTTCCTGCTCGGCCTTCGCCGCCGCCTTCTCCTGCTCCGCCTCGGCCTTCGCCTGGGCCTGCTCCTCCTTGGCCGCGGCCTTCTCGGCGGTCGCTTCGGCCTTGGCGGCCTCCTGTTCCTTCTCCGCCTCGGCCTTGGCGGCCTGCTGCTCGGCCTTGGCTTCCGCCTTCTCCTTCTCCGCCTCGGCCTTGGCGGCTTCCTGCTCTGCCTTGGCCTCGGCCTTCTCCTTCTCCGCCTCGGCCTTGGCGGCTTCCTGCTCCTTCTCGGCCTCGGCCTTCGCCTGAGCCTGTTCCTGCTTGGCGGCTTCCTTCTCGGCGGCGGCCTCGGCCTTGGCGGCCTCCTGCTCTGCCTTGGCCTCGGCGCGGTCGGCGTCGTTCTGGGCCTGGGCCCGTTCGCGTTCCTTCTTCGCCTCGTCCTGCGCCTTCTGGTTCTGGGCGAGGACGAAGGCCTGCTGTTCGGCGGCCTCCGCCTTGGCTGTGGCCTTCTCCTTGGCGGCCTCTTCCTTGGCGGCCTGCTGCTCCGCCTTGGCTTCCGCCTTCTCCTTCTCCGCCTCCGCCTTGGCGGCCTCCTGCTCGGCCTTGGCCTCCGCCTTCTCCTTCTCCGCCTCCGCCTTGGCTTCCGCCTTCTCCTTCTCCGCCTCCGCCTTGGCGGCCTCCTGCTCGGCCTTGGCCTCCGCCTTCTCCTTCTCCGCCTCGGCCTTGGCCTCCGCCTTCTCCTTCTCCGCCTCCGCCTTGGCGGCCTCCTGCTCGGCCTTGGCCTCCGCCTTCTCCTTCTCGGCCAGCGCCTTGGCTTCCGCCTTCTCCTTCTCCAGCGCGGCCTTCTCGGCGTCGCGCTCCGCCTTGGCCTCCGCCTTCTCCTTCTCGGCCAGCGCCTTGGCGGCGTCCGCCTCTTCTTTCGCCTTCTTCTTCTCGGCGTCCGATTCCGCTTTGGCGGAGATCTCCGAAAGAGGCCGGCTGTCCCTGTCGGTTATGCTGGTGTCAAAGGCGTCTTGAGCGGTTTTGAACGCTTTGTGGATTTCGACGATGGCCGTGGCGCCCGCCGTGCTGAGCCAGTCCTGCACCGACTGCTCCCACCGGCGCACCGCCTCGTCGCCGATCGCCTTCCACGTCGCCATCTCGCTCGGTCTGCCGTACGACTTGCCCTCGATGACGATGTCGTTCTGGAAACCGGCCGTCGCCACCACGTTGTTGTGCCAGGACGTGTACATCCCGGAGCCGTAGCTCACCGTTTCGATGTCGGTCTTGTCGTACTGGGTGTCGAAGAGCGTCAGGCGGGCGTCCTCGAGCATGTCGTAGAGCCAGCGCTGCGGATTGCTCTCGGCCTTCCACGCCTCCCAGGCGTCGTAGAGGTTCTGTGCCTGGGTGAGGATGATCTGCTGGGCCTCGGCGAGGGCGCGGGCCGGCTCGGACGTCACCGTCACACCGTCGACGGTGAGGGCGGTGCCCTCACCGCCCTCACCGTTGAGCTGGTCCGCGTACCCCTCGTAGTTCCGTGCCAGTTTGTGGATGAGTTCTTTGAAGATGGCGGCCGAGGTGCCGTCCCAGGAGTCGCTGCCCTCTCCGATGTCCTCGGTGTCCCACTTGCCGACGGTGGCCTGGCTGTCCTCGAAGAACTTGACGACCCGGTCGAACGCCTGGCCGGCCTCCGTGAAGGACCGCAGGTCGACGTAGTTGGCGTCGTCCACCTTGATGCCACGGTTCGTGTACCCGTGGGTGGAGTAGGGCCACATGGTCAGCTGCGAGAGGGCGTCCCTGGAACCGTAGAGGTACTGGACCAGGAAATTGGTGTCCCAGTCGAGTTTCTCCCCCTCCTTGTTCCAGCCGCCCTTGTCCTTCAGGACCTCACTGGTCTTCGTGTAGCCCGGAATGATGTCGTCACCGCTCGGCGGCCAGGCCTGGCCCGAACCGAGAAAGGTGATGTACGCCCGGTACCGGTAGAGGTAGCTGCCCTCGGACACCTCCGCGTCGTCACCGCTGGGACGGTAGAACGGAAGAGTGTAGTCGGTGTTCTTGGTCTTCCAGCCACTGGGGGAAAGGAACCCGGACGAATACTCCGGCCCGCCCTCCTTGTCCAGCCGGACGTGGATCAACGGGATGCCGTCGTTGCCCTTCAGATTGTCGAACAACGTGCTCCGCTCCGGCAGGATGTAGCCGGTGAGCATGTCAACTGCCTTTTTCCAGTTGTCGTTGTTGTTGTCTTCGGGGTTGGCCATCGCCGAGCTCCGCGAGGTGGTGGGGAGGAGAACTACCGGGTGTGCGTCGAAGCGCCCTGGGTCACCTGATGTCCGACGACCCGGTCAGTCCTCGTCGGGGGCACCCTGATTGTCGAAGTCGCTGTCGACGTCCTCGAAGATGTCCATGAACTCGTCCGCGGTGATGCTCTCGAGGTTCTTGCCCTGACTCTTGGCCAGTTGGTCGATGGTGTCCCACAACGCCTCCTCGAGGTCCTCGAAGAGGACTCCCTGCGCCTCGAGGATCCGCTCGACCTCGCCCGCGCCCTTCTGGATGACCCCGTTCAGGGCACCCCCGCCGACCGAGCTGTTCTCTCCGGCCATGAGCCCGATGACGAGTGGCTTCGCAGCCTCGATCGTGGTGGTCGAGATGGCGTCCGCGATGTACGAGATCGCCGGGCCGGCGTGCGCGTCGTCTTTGAGGATGTTCTCCAGTGTCTTCCTGAAGTCGGTGATCTGGTTGTTGATGAACTGTCTCAGGAATTCGCTGTCAAGGACCGTGACGGCCACGTCATCACCCTTCCGTCACCGGCAGTGGTCAGCGGCCGCCGATGCGGATGTCGCTCCACCGCTGCGACAGGTTCTGCTCCGTGTAGCGGTAGTTGTTGGAGATGTCGGTGAGCAGGTGGGAGTGGTTGGCCAGCAGGTTCTTGATGTTCTCGACAGCGTTGTCCCACTTCGCCTGGACCTCGCTGTACACCTCCCGGTCGTCACCGATCCAGCTGTTCCTGAGCTCGGCCAGCTCCATCTCGAGGTTGGCCAGGATGCTCATGATCGCCTTCGACTGGCTGACCATGTCGTCCGCCGCGCCTTCGGCGTGGTTGTAGTCGACGTAGATGTAACCGTCGGAGAAGTCCATCGGAATTCCTCGATTCGCCGCGGGAACCGCGGGTTATGGAAGATGTGCGCGGCACGGTCTGTGGGCGGGACCGTGGCCGCCGGGCGGTGATCGCCTTGAGCGTGTGCGGGGCGTTGCCGTGGGGCGGCGGGCAGGCGCGGGCAGGCGCCGTCGGGTGCACGCGCCGACGGTGGGACGGGTGGCCCTGTCGGCCGGGGACGTCAGTTGCCGGAGGTGTTGGTGCCGTTGAGCTCGTCGAACACGGCGGTGGAGCGCGAGTACTCCTGGTCGATGATCTCGCTCGAGGAGCCCTGCACCAGGCCGTGCTCCGTGAGGGTGGTGTTGAGCTCGTCGACCATCCGGTCGAGGTTGATCAGGATGGTGTCGACGTGGCTGTCCCACTGCTCGAGCAGCGACTTGTACTTGCCGCCGTCCGCGCCGCCGTAATTGGCGGCGAGGTTGTGCGAGGTGGACTGGACGTCCTGCTGACAGCGCTGGACGCCGCTGAAGGCCTGTTCCAGCGCCATGATCCCGTTGCGGGTCGCCTGTTCTTCGGACTGCTGCATGGCCATGAGAGAACTCCCTTTCGGCGAATTTCACCGACCTGTGGATCCCACATCACCCCGTGGGCAGACAGGGTGTCCCTGCGATCACCAGGTGGTTCGCCGGGTCATGGGGCGGCCAAATGCTATGCGCGCCACAAGTTGTTTGGCAATTTCCCTCGGGACGCCCAAGGCACCCCCATATCCCGGTTTCCGGCGCTCGATTGAGCAGGTGTGGAGAATTCGCGGCGCTCACCTGAGCAGCGGCGCGACAGGGGCCGGACAGATCGGGCATCACCTTCTTCCGTACGGCACCGCCGGTCGTCCGGTTTAACACGAGGTGACATCCCCGAATCCAAGATTTTCCCTGTCGGATGACTTACCTCGGGCCGGATTGCTCCCGCTGGTCCCCGCTCGTCCCCCGGTCCCGCGGGCAGCGCAGCGTCACCCGGGCCTCGCCCGAGGAGGCCGCCTCGGGGGTGAGGTCGGGGCCGCTGGGCAGCATGGCCAGCATCGGGGACGGCATGGTCCGCTCCTCGACGCCCTCGTAGCCCAGCGCCTCGACGCCCTCCTGGGACAGCAGTCGGTACTTCACGCCCGTGTCCGTCACCAGGTACGTGGTGTCGCCCATGGCGCTGCCGCTCGCGCTCAACGCCCTTACCAGCGCGCCCTTCCCTGCTCGTACCGCGATGGAGTCGACCTTCAGGCAGGCCGGTACGACCTCGGCTGCGGGCGGCTGGACGGGCTCGGGCAGCGCGTTCTCGGGCAGCACGGACGTGCCGACCCGGACGCCGCCGTCCGCGGAGTCGACGGCCGCGCAGGCGGCGGAGCCGACGCCGACCACGACCGCCTCCGGCGGGGTCTGGGGCAGCTTCGCCGCGTTCACCGCGGCGCTCGCGGAGTCCGGGGCGAGATGCTCCGTCAGCGTGTCCGCCCCGAGCGTCGCCACGGTCACGGCGCCGCCGTCGTAGGCCTTCTCGCGGGTCTGCGGGTCGCCCAGCAGGAGGGTCGCGCCGGTGGCCGTGAGCGGCACCAGGCCCTCCTTGGTGAGCAGGTGGTAGCGGGGGGCCGAGCCGGGTACGTCGATCCGGAACAGCTGCCCGACCCTGGTGGCGCGCCCGGCCAGTTCGGGCCCCTTCCCGCCCCGGCCCGGTACGTCGGCCGGGGACAGGTCGGGCCCCTGCGGGAAGGAGTCGAGGAAGGCGGCGGAGACGGGGCGCGGGATGACGCTTCCGTAGCCGAGGGCCTCGGCCGCGTTCGCGCGCTCGTCCAGGCGGAGCCGGCTGCCCTGCCACAGCAGGTAGGCGGCGTCGCCCGGTCCGGTGACCAGCAGGCCGTCCCGCTCGCCCAGTTGCCGTGCGCCGGGGGCGTTGTGCGGTGTGTCGGTGCCGAGGGCGAGGGTCGTGGTGGCCGCGACGACACCGGTCGACCTCGGACGGACGCCCGAGCAGACCAGCCACGGCGTACGGTCCAGGTCGCCGGTGCCCGGCAGTGCCTCGGGGCCGTCGGGTATGCCGATGGGGGTGCCGTGCGGGGTGCCGGCCAGCGAGGACGTGCCGACCGTGGTGACGCCGAGGTCGCCGCCGGCGATCAGCCGGGCCGACGCGTAGTTGCGGACCGGGCGCAGCCGCCCGTCGAGGTACAGGTAGCGCGCGCCGGTCTGCTTGTCGACGACCAGGTTCTCGCCGGAGCGCCAGGAGTTGTTGCCGCCGGGCTGGATGAGACCGAAGACGAAGGCGCCGGCGCACACCAGCACGGCGATGATCACGCCGATCGCGGCGCCGCGGTTGGTCCGGCCCAGAGGGCTCTCCGGGTCGTCGGGCTCGGCGCGCAGCATGGCCGAGGCCAGCCTCCCCATGACGAAGAGGTGCGCCTGTACTTGGTCCCGTTTGCTGTGCATGCTCGCCGTTCTTTCGGGTTCAGCCGTTGATGCCGCGGAGCCAGCCGTAGACGCCCATGGACCAGAGCGTCAGCGGCAGGATGCTGATGGCGGCGAGTGAGTGCAGCAGTTCGGCCGCGCGCCCCCAGTACGGGACGAGCCGCCGGCCGGGGACGGTCCACGAGGCGATGGCGAGGGCGGCCGCGAGGCCCATCAGGCCGGCCGTCAGGGTCAGCCGGTCCGTCGGACCCAGGGAGCGGGCGGACACGGACAGCAGCAGGACCACGCCCCAGGCGCCGGCGGTGGTCAGCGCGAGACGCTGCCAGACGTTGCCGAGCCCCCTGCTGTGCAGCAGCAACAGGAGCGAGAGGGCCACCACGGTGAGGATCTCGGCGAGGCCCGGGTCGGCGGCGAGCGCCACCAGGCAGGGCAGGCAGATGAGGCCGATGGCGCCGTAGAGGGCGGTCATCCAGCCGTCGGCCAGCGTGGACCGCACCTCGACGTCGGAGGCGGGGTACGGGTCGATGCCCTGCTGCAGTTGCTGGACGTTGGTGGGCAGCGGCGGCATCCGCATGCCGGAGAGCCGGAACGACAGCGAGGGGACGAACCCGCCGAACAGGACGACCACGACGGCGACCACCCCGGCGGCCTGCTCCGGCGCCAGGTTCAGGGTGATCAGGGTGGCGCCGAGCGCTCCGGCCGCGGCGACGCAGGCCACGCCGATGAACAGCGCCGGGTACACGCCGACCGCCGCGAGGGCGAGCACCGCTCCCGCGCCGCCGGCCGCCGACGCCGCCAGCAGGCGTGCGCCCAGGACGGCTTCGCCGTCGGCCCCGCCCAGGTCGCCGCCGGGCAGCAGCCAGCCGGCCAGGGCGAAGTAGGGGCCGGCCATGAGGCCGAGCGCCGAGCCGGCTCCGGCGTCGCCGACGGCGCGGGTCGCGGAGCCGGCACCGGCGAGCAGCAGCAGTCCGGCCGCGCCGGCGGCGACGGCCCGGATCCAGCCCTCGGTTCCCGGCAGGGCGAGCAGCACCATGCCGAGGGCGAGGGCGACCACGGCCAGGCCGCGCAGGAGCCGGCGGCCGGCCTCGGGGCTCCAGCCGTGCGGGCGTTGCTGCATGGTGCCCGAGATGCCGTCGACCAGGTCGTCGAGGTGCACTTCGGGCAACGCCTCGGCGCGGGGACGCAGATAAAGCTCCTCGCCGTCCCGCAGACCGAGGGAGTCCAAGGTACTCTCGGGGTCGAGCGGTGGGCCGCCGAGGCGTTGCAGCACCCAACCGCCGTGCTCCAGGCCTGCTTCCTCCAGGTCGTCCCCTCCGTAACCGATCACTGTGGGCAGCAGATCGGCGACGGGAACGTCGGAGGGCACGGCCAGGTCGACGGTCCTGGCCGGAGCACGTACGGTGACGCGGCACAGGCTTGCCGCCTGAATGTCAGTCATGGGCTTCGGGTTCACGCTTTCTGGCGGACCACGGGGTGCGCGGTGGCTGGAAGGTGGCAGCGGCACATCGGTCGGTCGCTGCGTCGCGACGGAACGTCGGACGGGGCACGCGCCGACGAGTTTGACGGCAGTCCGGGCCTTTTCGCAACACCGGTCAAGAATTCAGCGTTCGGGAACCCTGCGGTAATTTTCCCGCAGCCATGGCGCGGGACTGTGACGCGTTGCGCTCCGGCGTTTCATCTCTCCCGCGCCCCGCCGGACTTCGGAGCGGACTTCGAGGTGGACTTCACGGGGGGCGTTTTCCCGGCAGGCGCGTGCAGGTGGACACCGGGCAATCCCGTGCCATTGCCGCGGAATTGTTCCGAGATCATTGAGGAGGCCATTCGTTGAGCGTGATCCTGTTCCGCAGGCCGGCACGCCGCAGAGGACCGGAATTGCCGTCGGGGGAGCTGAGTCTCCAGGAACCGCCGACCCTTCCGGAAGTCGTGCCGGACAGTTCCGCGGTATGGACATACTTGCCGATGGCACTGATGTCGGTCTCCATGATGCTGATGTTCATGCGGCCCGGCATGAGCCGGTCCAGCGGCGGGTTCATCTACATCGCGCTCGGTGTGATGGTGATCGCGTCCGCCGGCATGATGCTCGGTCAGGTCATGCGCCGCAACGGCGAGCGCAAGCAGCGGATGAAGGGCGAGCGTCGCGACTACCTGCGCTATCTGCGCCAGACCCGGCGCAAGGTGCGGACGTCCATCGTCGACCAGCAGCGCGCCCTGGCCTGGCGGCACCCCGAGCCCGACGCGCTGTCGTCGCTGGTGCGCAGCACCCGGCTGTGGGAACGGCGGGCGTCCGACGAGGACTTCGCGGAGGTCCGGATGGGCGTCGGCGACCAGCGGCTGGCGATGAAGCTGACGCCGCTGTCGACGAAGCCCGTGGAGGACCTGGAGCCGCTGTCCGCGCACGCGCTGCGCAGCTTCACCCGCGCCTATTCGACGGTGCGGGACCAGCCCATCGCGATCTATCTGCGGGCCTGGTCGAAGGTGCTGCTGCGGGGTGAGGAGGAGCACGTACGGGCTCTGACACGTTCCCTGCTCGCGCAGTTGGCGGTGTTCCACTCCCCCGACGACCTGTGGATCGCGCTGTGCGTCTCGGACGAGCGGCGCTCCGAGTGGGAGTGGGCGAAGTGGCTCCCGCACAGTCTGCACCGGCACGAGGAGGACGGCGCCGGGCCGGCCCGCATGATCGCCTCGGCGTTCAACGAGCTGGAGGGCCTGCTCGGTGCCGAGTTCCACGAGCGGCCCGGCGCCGACCCGGACGCGGTACCGGGGCGCGAGGAGCCGTACACGGTGATCGTGATCGACGGGTGCACGGTGCCGGCGGGCCACCGGTTCGACGGGCACGGGTTCCGCAACGCGGTGGTGCTCGACCTGTCCGGGTCCCTGGCCTGGAAGCCCGGACGGACCACGCTGCGGCTCGAGGTGGAGGAGAACGGCGTCGCGCTGGTGCGCACCGACCGGGACCGCAAGGAGCAGTCGACGGTGCTCGGCAGGCCCGACCGGCTGGGTCCGGTGGGGGCGCGGGCGCTGGCCCGGCTGCTCGCGCCGTACCGGATGAGCATGGGCGGCGACGACTCGAAGCCGTTCTCCGACAACGTCGAGCTGACCTCGCTGCTGAACATCCCCGATCTGCACCGGCACGAGCCGGCCACGCTGTGGGAGCGGTACACGGGCAGTGCCCGGCTGCGGGTGCCGATCGCGGTCAGCGGCGAGGGCCGGCCGGTGGAGCTGGACATCAAGGAGTCCGCGCAGGGCGGTACGGGTCCGCACGGCATGCTCATCGGCGCCACCGGTTCCGGCAAGAGCGAACTGCTGCGCACCCTCGTGCTGTCGCTGGCCCTGACGAACTCGTCCGAGACGCTGAACTTCGTCCTCGTCGACTTCAAGGGCGGCGCCACCTTCCTCGGCCTGGACGAGCTTCCGCACACCTCCGCGGTCATCACCAACCTCGCGGACGAGGTGTCGCTGGTCGCCCGGATGCAGGACGCCCTGCACGGTGAGCTGATCCGCCGCCAGGAGCTGCTGCGGGCGGCCGGCAACTACACCTCCGCCCTGGAGTACGAGAAGGCGCGCCAGTCCGGGGTGCCGTTGCAGCCGCTGCCGAGCCTGTTCGTGGTGGTCGACGAGTTCAGCGAACTGCTGTCCGCGCACCGCGACTTCATGGAACTGTTCGTGATGATCGGCCGCCTCGGACGCAGCCTCGGGGTACATCTGCTGCTGGCGTCGCAGCGGCTGGACGAGGGCCGTATGCACCAGCTGGAGAGCCATCTGTCGTACCGGATCGGTCTGCGGACCTTCTCCGCGATGGAGAGCCGCGGCGTGCTGGGCGTGCCGGACGCGTACGAGCTGCCCGCGCAGCCGGGTGCCGGTTTCCTCAAGAGCGGTGTCGACGCGCTGACCCGGTTCCGTGCCGCGTACGTCTCCGGTCCGTACCGGCGGCGGCGTGCCCTCGTGCAGGCGCAGGTGGCCCGTCAGGTGGTGCCGTGGACGGCTCAGTGGGTGGTGCCGCGCGCGCCCGCCGACCCGGATCCCGCGGGTGGGCCCGGCGAGGAGGAAGAGGCGGAGAGCCCGGAGGGAGAGGGCGGCGACGCGGAGAGCGGCGAGACGTTGCTGTCGGTGGCGCTGGACCGGCTGCGCGGTTCGGGGCCGCCCGCCCATCAGGTGTGGCTGCCGCCGCTGGGCGCGCCGGCCACCCTGGACCAGATCCTGCCTCCGCTGGCGCCGGACGCGCGCTACGGCCTGACGACGGCCGACTGGCCGCTGCGGGGCCGGCTCACCGTGCCGGTGGGTGTGGTGGACCGGCCGTTCGACCAGCTGCGCGATCTGCTGACGGTGGACCTGTCGGCGGCCGGCGGTCATGTGGCCATCGCCGGTGGCCCGCAGAGCGGCAAGAGCACCCTGCTGCGGACGCTCATCACCGGTCTCGCGCTCACCCACACCCCGCGCGAAGTGCAGTTCTACTGCCTGGACTTCGGCGGCGGCACGCTCGCGGCACTGGACGGGCTGCCGCACATGAGCGGGGTGGCCGCGCGCGTGGACACCGAGCGGGTGGGCCGGACGATCTCCGAGGTGAGCACGCTGCTCAGCAGGCGGGAGCGGTTCTTCCTGGAGCACGGCATCGACTCCATGCCCACGTACCGCAAGCGGCGCGCGGCGGGCGAGTTCCCGGACGAGCCGCACGGGGACGTCTTCCTGGTCATCGACGGCTGGTCGACCGTGCGTCAGGACTTCGACCGGCACATTCCGACCTTCAACGCGCTGGCCGCCCGCGGGCTCAACTACGGCGTCCATCTGCTGATCACCACCGCCCGCTGGGTGGAACTGTCGTCCTCGGTGCGCGACCAGACCGGTACGCGGCTGGAGCTGCGGATGGGTGACCCGATGGACTCGCAGATCGACTCCCGCAGGGCGGCGACGATTCCGCGCAGTCCGGGGCGGGGTCTGACCTCCGACAAGCTGCACTATCTGTCGGCGCTGCCGCGCGTCGACGGGGTGGAGGACGCCGACGACCTCGCCGACGGGGTCGCGGGGCTGGTCTCGGCGATCAGCGAGAACTGGCCGGGACCAACCGCGCCCCGGGTACGGATGCTGCCGGCCTCGCTGCCCGTCGAGGAGCTGCCCGAGCCGGAGGGCGAGCAGGGCCTGCGCATCGCCATCGGCCTGGACGAGAACGAACTCGCGCCGGTGTGGCACGACTTCACCGAGAACCCGCACATGATCGTGGTGGGCGACAGCGAGTCCGGCAAGACGAACCTGCTGCGGGTGATCGCCCGGGGCATCACCGAGCGGTACACCCCCTCCGAGGCCCGCATCATGACGGTGGACTACCGGCGGGAGCTGGTGGAGAGCGTCCCGGAGCGCTACCGGCTCGGTCACGCGGTCTCCACGGACATGCTGAAGGACCTGGTGGACGGGGCGGCCAGGGCGGTGAAGCAGCGGGTGCCCGGCGAGGACATCGCGCCGTCGCGGATGCGGCTGTGCGACTGGTGGCAGGGGCCGCGGCTGTTCATCCTGGTCGACGACTACGACATGGTCGGCAGCGGTCCCATGTCGCAGCCGTTCGCCCCGCTGCTGGACCATCTCGCACTCGGCCACGAGGTCGGCCTGCACCTGATCGTGGCGCGCTCCTCCGCGGGCGCCGGGCGCGGCCTCAACGAGTCGCTGCTGCGCCGGCTCCAGGAGGTCAACACGCCCGGCCTGCTGATGTCCTGCCCGCCCAGCGAGGGTTACCTCTTCGGCAGCGTGAAGGGCCGCGAACTGATTCCCGGCCGCGCGGTGCGCATAGCCCGCCGCAAGACCGTCCAGATCCAGACCGCCCTGGTGGAGAACCCCAACTGATGCCCCTTTCCCACCCCGCACACCGGCCCGCCCCGGGCCGGGCCCCGGCCCGGCCGACGGCCGGGCCCGCGGCACGCGCGGGGCGCGGGGGGCGGGGCGGGCGTGGGCTACTGGCCCGTGGGGGTGCTCCGGGGGTGGGGGCCCGGGGGGGTCCAGTTGCGGGCCCGGCCCCGGGGGACGACCGCGGCGGCGGCTCCGAGCAGGAGGACGATCGCCAGGCCCACCGCGGCGATGGTCAGGGAGCGCCGGTGGGGGGTCGGGTCGGCCGGGGCGGCCATGTGCGCCGGGGCCGGTTCGGCCGGGGACGCCGTGTGCGGGTCCGGGACGACGGTCAGGGCCGCGTACGGGTCGAGCCGGGGTGTGTCCGACGGGTAGGCGGCGGCGAGGAGCTGCCGGGAGACCTCGTGTGCGGTCAGCTCGGGCCGGTAGGCGCGGACGAGTGCGGCGGCGCCCGCGGTGCCCGCCGCGGCCAGCGAGGCTCCGGAGCCGATGTAGTGGCCCGCGCCCCGGGGGCCGACGCTGACCATGCCGCTGCCGGGTGCGGACAGGTCGGGTTCGTGGGCGGGCGGGGCGTTCTTCTGCCGTACGCCGCTCGGCCCGAAGTCCACGACGGCCAGCACGTCCGGCACGGCGGCCGGCCAGTACGGCCCCTCGGGCATCTCCCCGTCGGGTCCGCGTTCCTCGCGGGTCACGGCGTCCGGGGCGGCGGGGGCGACGACCAGGGCGTCGCGCCGGGTGGCGTGGGCGACGGCCTCGGTCAGCTCGGCCCGTCCGGTGCGCAGCGCCTGGCCGACGTAGATGACCTTCGCGCCGCGGTCCGCGGCCTCGCGGATGCCGAGCGCGACGCGTTCCACCGAGGGGGCGCCGCGGTCGTCGGTGCCCTGCAGGGCGAGGATCCCGGCCTCGGGGGCGACGCCGGTGATGCCGCTGCCCGTCCGGGGCGCGGCGGCGATGAGGCCGGCGGCGAAGGTGCCGTGGCCCACGCAGTCCTCGTCGGCGCCGTCGACGGCCGTCACCCGCCCGGACAGGCCGGGGACGCCGGGGGCGACGCCGGTGTCGACCACCGCGACGGTCACCCCGCCGCCGCGGGTGATCCGCTGGGCCCGCGGCAGCCCGAGCGTGGTCTGCGACCACGCCGCCTTGGTGGCCGTCTCCTCCGACTCCCCGGTGCAGGGGTTGTCCTCGCCGAGCCGGACGGGCAGCGGGGGCAGCAGGGTGGTCCCCGGGTCGTCACCGGAGGCCCCCGACGGGGCGCCGGACGCGTGGGGCGCGGCCGGTGCGGCGAGGGCGGGCCCGCAGGTGACCGGCAGGACGACGGCGACGGCGACGGCCGGCGCGAGACGCGCACACCGGTATTTCATGACTTTCCGCATGAAGTGCATGATATGCACATGACACGCTCGGGCGCACGCCCCCGCGTCCACGGCCTGATCCGCCGGACAGGCGCCGGGCGCGGCGAGTCGAAGACGCGGCAACACAAGGAGGTTCGAGGCGCGTGGCACGGCAAATACTCACGGTCGACCCGGAACGGTCGGACGGCTTCCAGACGATCGGTGAGGCACTGGCCCAGGCGCGCACCGGGGCGGTGATCCGGGTGCGTCCCGGCCGTTACGCCGAGAACCTCGTCATCCGCAACCGGGTCACGATCGTCGGCGAGGGCGAGCCGGGCACGGTGGAGCTCTGCCCGCGGAGCGGCACCGCCGTCAGCCTCATGGCCGACGCCGTGATGCTCAGCGGTCTCACGATCCGGGGCCGCGACAAGGAGGCGGCGGTCGTGGACGTACCGGCCGGCCAGGCCGCCCTCGACGGCTGCACGGTGACCGGCGCGGGGTGGACGGCGCTGCTGGTGCGCGGCAAGGGCTCGCTGGCCGCCCGCGGCTGCCGGATCGGGAACCCGGGCGGTGCGGGGCTCGTCGACTCCTCGGAGAGCGAAAGCATCGTCGAGGACTGTGTGTTCGAGAACTTCGGCACGTCCGCGGTGGTCATCGGCGAGACGGCCTCGCCGCTGGTGCGCGACTGCCGTATCCGGGGCGCGCGGGCCAACGGCGTCCTCGCCGGCGGTGAGGCCAGGGGCACCGTGGAGGGCTGCGACATCTCCGGCACCGACAAACCGGCCATCGCCCTGGAGGGCCACAGCTCGACCCGGGTGCTGCGGTGCACCGTCCACCACACCTCGGTGGGCCTGCTGGTGTCGAGCATGTCCCGGCCGGAGATCGAGGAGACGACCTTCGAGTCCATCGCGCAGAGCGCCGTCGTCGTCTCCGGCGGGGCCGACCCGCTGCTGACCCGGTGCGTCACCCGGCGCACCAAGAACAGCGGGCTGCTCGTCCTGGACCGCTCGCGCGGCACCCTGGAGGGCTGCGCGTTCCACAGTTCCACGGAGGCCGCGATCCGTGTCGTCGAGGGCAGTTCCCCGCTGCTGCGGGACACCGTGGTGAGCGACTGCGCCGACACCGGCGGGGCGGTGCTGCTCGCGGACGACTCCACGGCCGAGTTCGACCGCCTGGAGGTGCTGGACGCGGCGGGTGTCGGCATCGCGGTGCGTTCCGCCGCCAACCCCCTGCTGCGCCGGGCCCGGGTGGTCGGGGCGGGCGGCCACGGCATCGAGATCACCGACGACGGCCGCGGCCGGCTGGAGCACTGCGAGGTCGAGTCCGCGGGCGGCTGCGGCCTGAGCATCGACGACGACTCCGACCCCGAGGTCAGCGACACCGTGCTGAACTCCGCCGCCCGCTCGGGTGTCGTCGTCGGCGAGCGCGGCCGGGGCGTCCTGCGGGACTGCGAGGTCAACGACAGCGCCGACGCGGGCGTCACCGTGCGGGACGGCGCGGAGATCACCCTGGAGCGGGTCCGGGTGAGCGGTGCGAAGGCCCACGGCATCCAGGTGTCGCGCGGCGGCCGGGCCGCACTCACCGGCTGCGAGGTCGTCGGCAGCACGGGCGACGGCGTACGGATCGACAGCGCCGAGCCGGTGGACGTCACCCGGTGCGTGGTGCGCGACAACCGCGGCGCGGGCCTGCGCCAGAGCCGTGCGAGCGAGCGGCTCTCGGTCGACCAGCTGACCAGCGCGGACAACGGTCTGGCGGACAGCTGGGGCGAGAGCGCCGACCTGAACGCCGAGGACGGCGGCGCGGGCGGGTCCGGCAAGGAGTCGGGACCCCAGAGTCCGCTGGCCGAACTGGAGGCGCTCATCGGCCTGGACAACGTCAAGCACCAGGTGAACACGCTGGTCAACCTGAACCAGCTCGCGGAACGCCGCCGCCGGCTCGGCATGCCGGTGCCGTCGATGAGCCGGCATCTGATCTTCGCCGGGCCGCCCGGCACCGGCAAGACCACCGTCGCCCGCCTCTACGGCAGCATCCTGGCGGATCTCGGCGTGCTGCGCAGCGGGCACCTGGTCGAGGTCGCCCGCGCCGATCTGGTCGCCCAGATCATCGGCGGTACGGCCATCAAGACCACCGAGGCGTTCACCAGCGCGCTGGGCGGCGTGCTGTTCATCGACGAGGCCTACACCCTCACCCCCGAGGGCTCCTCCAACGACTTCGGCCGCGAAGCCGTCGACACCCTGCTGAAACTGATGGAGGACCACCGCGACGACGTGGTCGTGGTGGCGGCCGGATACTCCGAGCAGATGGAGTCGTTCCTGTCCGCCAACCCGGGTCTCGCCTCCCGCTTCACCCGCACCATCGAGTTCGACAACTACGCGGTGGAGGAACTGGTGACCATCACCGAGTCCATGTGCGCCCAGCACCAGTTCGAGCTCGGGCCGCTGACCCGTCAGGCGCTGGCAGTGCGTTTCGAGGCGATGACGCGCGACGCGTCCTTCGGCAACGGCCGCGCGGCCCGCGGGGTGTTCGAGGACATGGTGGACCGGCAGGCGTTCCGGCTCGCGGCGATGGCGGACCCGGCCGAGAACGACCTGACGCTGCTGCTGCCGCAGGACGTCGGGGACCAGGAGGCGGCGGCCGTCGGAGGCGGCGGCACGGGACAGGCCGGAGACGACGCGGTCGACCCGATGGCCGAGCTGGACGCCATGGTGGGCCTCGGCGCCGTGAAGCGGGAGGTCACCGACCTGGTGAGCCTGCTGTCCAACGCCCGGCAGAGGGTCGCGGCGGGGCTGCCCGCCCCCCGGATCAGCAACCACCTGGTCTTCAGCGGACCGCCCGGCACCGGCAAGACCACCGTCGCCCGGCTCTACGCCAAGCTCCTGCACTCGCTGGGGGTGCTCCCCCGCGCCTCCCTGGTGGAGGTGGCACGGGCGGACCTGGTGGGCCAGTACGTCGGCCACACCGCGGCCCGCACCAAGGAGGTCTTCACCGGCGCGCTGGGCGGCGTGCTGTTCATCGACGAGGCCTACACCCTCACCCCCGAGGGGTCCTCCAACGACTTCGGCCGCGAAGCCGTCGACACCCTGCTGAAACTGATGGAGGACCACCGCGACGAGATCGTGGTCGTGGTCGCCGGGTACACCGAGGAGATGGAGCGCTTCCTCGCCTCCAACCCCGGTCTGACCTCGCGGTTCTCCAAGTACGTGCAGTTCGAGGACTACAGCACGGACGAGCTGGTCACCATCGTGTCCCGGCACGCGGCCTCCTCCGGGTACGAGTGCGCCGACGACACCCTCGCGGCGCTGCGCGCCCATGTGGACGCGATCCCGCGCGACCGGTCCTTCGGCAACGCCCGGCTCGCCCGGCAGCTGCTGGAGTCCATGATGACCAGCCAGGCCCGCCGGCTGGGCGGGCTCCAGTCCCCGAGCCTCGCCGACCTCACCACGCTGCTGCCCGAGGACCTGCCGCCCGCGCGGCGGCAGCAGGCGGCCCTGTGAGGCCGCGCCCCGCCGCGCGGTGAGGGCGAACGCCCGCCGGAGAACGTACCGGCGGGCGTTCGTCAGGCTGTCGGACCCCTCACACCCCGCTCACACGGTGAGCCGGACGACTTCCAGCCAGAGGTGCGGCTCCGTCGATCCGCCGAAGATCCACGGGTCGACCGTGTCGCATGCCAGGCCTCCCCAGCCGTGCCCGCCGACGCGGTGGTTCTGGCAGACGTGGCCCTCACCGACGTCGATGATGAAGCCGCTGAGGTTCGGCGCGCCCTGGCTGGAGCTTCCCAGGACCAGGTCGATGCCGTTGGCCGCGCCCTCCCACTCGGTGGTCCATCCGTCCTTCTGGATGAATTCGTTGGCGGACAGGCCCTTGGTCCCCGAGACCGCGATGTTCAGGGCCTTGATGCTCTTGCCCTTGACACCCGCGACGGCTCCGTCGCACCGCGGGGTCTGCCAGCCGACGTCCTTCACGAAGGCCCGGTAGCAGATGTGCCGTCCGGGGTTCGACGCGGCGAGACGCTGGACGGCGGCCCCGGCGGTGTTCGCCGGGAGCTTGGGCGGCGGGTTCTCCACGACCTTCTCGGTCTCCGCCGTCTTCGTCTTCTTCACCGGCTCCGCCGTCTTCCCCGTCTCCTTCTTCTCGACCGGCTCACGGGGCGGCGCCGACGTCAGCACCGGCACGGGTGCCTTGACGACGGGGGTCGGCTCGGCCTTGGGCTTCTTGGCCGACGGCTCCGGCGAGGGCTCGGCCGGCGCGTACGCGCCCTTCGGTATGTCCAGGGGCTCCTCGTCGAGCAGGGTGTCGGAGCCTGCGGCCACCTCCACGTTGTCCTTCTTCGTCCTGCCGTCGTCCGTGGCCCAGATCAGCAGCGGCACGGCGAGCAGGACGACACCGGCGATACCGGCGGCGGCGAGCAGCGGCTTCTTCGGCTTGCCGGACGGCGGTTCGCCCGCCCCGCCCGCGGCAGCCGCACCGGCGGCGCCCGCCGCGCCACCGGCGGCCGCCATGCCGCGCGCCGAACCCTCGGCCTCCGGGGCCGCCTGCGCGCGTGCCTGCGGCTGCGCGCCGAGCGCGGCGGCCGTGCCGGCGG